>NZ_JBMDIY010000021.1:0-97552 GCF_057808895.1 Flavobacterium sp. FG68 | reverse complement strand
CGCCTGTTGCAGCTGTGTACCAAACTATTGTTCCAACGGCTGGTGTGTTTACCTGTATATTGGCAACTGTTGGTGCATCAATTAAACAGAAGTCTTGTGTTGCATCTGTTGTAGTTGGTGTTCCCGGATCTGTTACACTTACGGCAATCGCTAATCTAACATTGCTTTCGCAGTTTGTTGTTGGATTTAGAATTGAAGCGTAGTATGTTCCTGTTGCTAAAGCAGTTGTAGTTGGAATCGCTGTTCCGCCTGTAGCAGCAGCATACCAAACTATGGTTCCAACGGCTGGTGTATTTACCTGAATGTCTGCAACGGTTGGCGCATCAACTAAACAGAAATCTTGTGTTGTATCTGTACTAGTTGGTGTTCCAGGATCGGTTACACTTACTGCAACTGCTAATCTTACGTTGCTTTCGCAGTTTGTTGTTCCGTTCAAGATTGAAGCGTAATAGTTTCCTGTTACTAATGCTGTTGTAGTTGGAATCGCTGTTCCGCCTGTAGCAGCTGTGTACCAAACTATTGTTCCAACTCCTGGCGTGTTTACCTGAATATCGGCAACTGTCGGCGCATCAACTAAACAGAAATCTTGTGTTGCATCTGTAGTTGTTGGTGTTCCCGGATCGGTTACACTTACTGCAACAGCTAATCTTACGCTGCTTTCGCAACCTGTAATAGCGTCTGTTGCCGCCGCATAATAAGTTCCTGTTGTTATTGCTGTTGTAGATGGAATTGCAGTTCCACCTGTTGAAACATTATACCAAAATACATTTGATTCATTTACCTGAATACTTGCAATTGTTGGTGCATCAACTAAACAGAAATCTTGTGTTGCATCTGTAGTTGTCGGTGTATTTGGGTCACTTATAATAATTACAGCATCTTGTAATGTTCCTGCAAGATTTTCACAAGTATTATCGCTGGCAACTGCCACGTGATAAGTAATTGGACTCATTGCTTTTGTTAATCCTACAGCGGTTAAAACACCTGCTGCATTGATTGTATACGTAACTCCTGCTATAACTGAACCATTTGTTATAGGCTGTGTTCTGGCTGCATCTAAATACCAGGTAAATACCGGATTTGTTAATGTTGGTGCAGTTGGAGTCAATGATGCTGGCACGCTGTGACAAACTGTTAAATCATCAACTAAAATATCATTTACAGTTGAAGGAGGCAGAATTGTGAATGTAATTTGTTTTCTGTCTGCAACTGCAGTTTCACAAAATTGATCTCCGCTAACTCCTACATAATAGGTATAAGTTCCCGGAGCTAATCCGTTAACGATTAACTGTGCAGTTGTTTCTCCAGCAATCAACTGAGCTGTAGTTCCGTTAAAGCTATACCAGTAATAAACCGGATTTGTTACAACTGGTGTTCCGCTTAAACTTGTTGCTAAAGTTACCGTTCCTGAAGGAGAACAAATTGAAGTTGTTGTTCCTCCATTTAAAGTAATATTTGTTAAAGCATTTACCGGAGCAGAAGCTTTGATTTCAACTGTTACTTCTCCTCTTGCAAAAGTTTCACAGCCATAACGTACTGGCTGAACGTAGTATTTATAGATTCCTGCTGTTAAACTGGCTGGTACGGTATAAGTAATTCCTGTAGCAAGTGCAGTTCCTCCTGTTGGTGCATCATACCAAATATAAGTTGAACAGGCTTCTTCGGGTATTTGAAGCGTTATATCTGTTCCCGGGCAGACCGTTATTTTATTATCCGGATCGGCTCCTATTACGGTTGTGTTTGCAACTCTTTCTACTGTATGAACTCTTAAGAAATCTAGTACTCCTGCAACTCCTCCCAAACGAATTCTTACTCTATCGTAAACTTCTGTTGGTGAAGTAACAAGTGCCACTGCCATTGAATTTCCTGGCAATAATCTTAAGCTCAATAATGTACTTGTATTTTGAATTGGAGCCCCAACGGCAACACTTCCTAAATAACGCTGAATCGTAAATCCTGTCAATAAATTAACATCTAAAAGTGCTCCCGGTTTTGAGATCACAATTCTTAGTGTATCACTTACAACAGATGGTGTTTTGAATTCAACCGTTAAATCGGCAGCAGCCAAAACTCCTAATCCGCTATACATTGTTGCAAAAGTTGTAATGTCATTGTCTGCAATATTCCATGCATCGTTTACTCCTACTGCAGTTGTGACAGCTCCAATTCCTAAATCAGCTGCGCCATAAAAGATATCGCGGATATCTCCAGGCGTACAAGCTACACTTGAAACTGATCTGTTATAATGTGCGTCGAATACTTTTGTATTTTGGGCTGCACTTAATAGTGAAGCTGACTGAATACGTATTCCGTCATAATCCTGCGGACCTGAAGCGTCTGAAGGAACAAAAGTAAATTCATAAGTGTTATCTCCAGAAATTAAATTCAATAAAGAACCTGATACAGACTGCATTGTTCCAATATCAACTCCTCCAATTGTTCCAATTACTGATAAATTTTGACCTACTGCTAATAAACTTAATTCAGAACCCAATTTAATAGTTACTGGTGTTCCTTTTGCAATTGGCGCCGGCCAAGTTAAATTTTGCCAGGTTGTGCCCACTCCTAAAAGTCCTAAACCTGTAGTAATTGTAGAGAATGTCTGCGGATTACCGTCGACTGCATTTGCTCCGTCAGTAACCGTTCCCGTAACTATTGATCCCATTGTTTGTGCAGTTGCATAAACTCTTTCTGTTAAAGATTGACAGTTACTAAGATCAATTACGTTAATTACTTTAGTTGCAGTTCTGGAACAAATTCCGTCACTGGCAACAACTGTATAAGTATAAACTCCCGGCGTATTTAAAACTCCGGTAGTAAATGTTGGGCCTGTTAAAGCATTTCCTTGCGGATCAAACCACGAAATTGTTCCGGTTGATGTCGCTGTTAACGTAACATTCGAACCAATATTTACTGATTCTGATGGATTTGTTACAACCAAACTCGGTAATGCATTTATTGTCACCGTTACAGATTGCTGTACCGAAGGACAAGTAACTCCGTTACCCTGAGCTAAAATTGAATAAACACCACTTAATGTAATATTAGCCGCAGCATCTGCAGTTATTACATTATTTGATGGATCATAAAAAGTATAAGTTGTATTTCCTGTGGAATCAAAATTAGTTATCGCATCTCCTAAATTGGCACTTCCACAACCTGCTAACGTTGCATTTACAGTTAAAACAGTAGTTGAAGGGAAGTTAACGGTTACTTGTTTTAATGATCCATTTACATTTTCACAAGTTCCGCCATTTAAGATTGATACGAAATAATTATAAGGTGTTCCTGCAGCATTTAAACCTGCTATAGTAAGTTCTCCTGTTATAGCATCTTTAGTAAATGTTACTCCCGGTTGAGCTGCTACAGTAGTTCCTGTTATAATTTCCTGAGTTTTATTTTGATCTGTATAATATTTAAACTCTGCTCCTGCAATTGTTGATGATGTTGGAGTTAAAACGGCACCTCCGGCACAAGTCGCCTCAACTGGAGTTGCAATTGTAACATCAGCATCTGTAGGAATTGGCAGTACTGTAACTGTAACAGCCTGACGTAAACTATTAATACAAGTTCCTCCACGAGTTCCTTCTAAATAATATGTTGTAGTAGAAGTTAATGGAAGCGTTGGATTAACAGCTACAATATTTCCGCCTGTTGGTGCATCGTACCAAGTAAAGGTTTCTGTACCTGTTGAAGAAGCGGTTAAAGAAGCGGTCTGTCCTGAACAAATTGGTACCGAAGCTCCTGTTATTGTTGCATTTGGAAATCTGTAAGAAGCATCATAAATATCTAAAGATACAAGTGCACTTAGTATTCCTGTTAATCGAACTTGTACACTTGTAAATGGACCGGCAGCAACAAAGCTTGCTCTAAAACGGTTACCACCTAAAAGCTGAACATTAACAAGATTGTTAATATTAGACTGATCTGCATTAGGAGTTACTCCATTAAAACTTTGTAAACTAATATTAGAAAGAGCACTAATATCCAGTAAACCAACAGGAATTCCCAACTCAACATCAATTATATCCCCTGCTTGACCCGGAGATGTAAAAGTTAAAGTTTGTTGTATGTAATCCAATAATCCTAAAGGAATTGTAAGTGTAGTTGCTGTTGCATTGTTACCGTCAACAGAAGCTGCGTCATTGGCTGATGTACATGTAATACAGCCCAAAACTACTCCTCCTCTTGCAATAGCCTGAGAGTTTGCTTGCAAACAAGTACTAATAGTATTTATTACAATTACATTAATAACTCCTCTTACTGGGTTTGCACAATTTGTTGCTACATCTACTGCCTCAACATAATAGCTTTTATTTGCTGTTAAAACTGGACTTGGTGTATACGTTTGCGTATTAGTAGCTATAGGTAAACCACCTGTTGCAACATCATACCAATTGTAGAAAACACCCGCAACCGGATTTGAAACGGATAACGTAACTGTTTGTCCAGATTGTATAATAACATCCTGAGAAGCAAAAGTTGGTACAGGAGGTAAAGGAGTTACCGTTAAATTTACAGCCGTACGTGTTGGTGTTGAACAACTTCCAATAACTGCTTCAACATAATAATTTGTATTTGCTGTTAAAGCCGGTGTCGTAAATGAAGTTCCTGTAAATACCAAATTTCCTCCAGATGCAGCATCATACCAATTATAAGTAGTACCTGCCACCGGAGTCTGAACAGTTAAAGTCGTTGTTCCTCCACTGCATATTGTTGATGGAGAAACATCGATTACCGGTAATACAGGATTATTTACTAAAACCTGAACTGGATTTCTTTCGCTATTAACACAGCCATTTCTTGTTATTTCAACATAATAAGTTGTTGCTGTTGTTAAAGCCGGAGTTGTAAATGCAGCTGTAGAAGCTAGTGAAGCTCCGCCAGTCGCAGCGCTATACCAATTAACAGTTTCACCAACTGCAAGAGCAGCAGTTAATGTTGTTGTTTGTCCGCTGCAAATGGTTGTATTTCCTGTTATAACCGGAGCTTTATATCTATAAGTAGCCTGATAAATATCTAAATTTGTCAGTACTGTTGCCAAACCTCCTAATCGAATTTCTACACGATCAAAATTGGCTCCGGCAACTACGCTTGCTCTAAAACGATCTCCGCTTAATAATTGCAAAGTAATTAATGGATTGTTAATTGAAACCCTGTCATTATTATAAGTTGCTCCATTATATGTTGCCAGACTAACTGCACCTAATAATGAAAGATCAGCTAATCCGCCTGGTAACTCTAATTCAACATCAACAATGTCACCCGTTTTACCCGGATTAGTAAATTGTAATGTCTGCTGAACCCATCCATTAATTAAACCAATTGGAACGGTAAGTCTCGCTGCTGTTGCAGGATTTCCATCTACCGAATTATTTGGATTTGTGGAACTACACAATAAACATAAACCATTTTGGGTAGTCTGCTGACTGCTCGCTTCAAGACATCCGCCTAAAGCTGCCGGCTGAACCGTAACGGTTATTGGAACTCTTACTGCACTAACACAACTTCCGTTTGGACTTTGAGCTTCAACAAAATATGTTTTTGTTGCAGTTAAAATAGGTGTTGTAAAAGTTGGTGTATTTGTTGCAACTGGTGTCCCTCCTGTAGGTACATCATACCAATTTAATTGTGCACCAACTTCAGAAGTTGTTGCGTTTAAAGTTGCATTTTGACCTGACTGAATCGTAACACTTTGTGTCAAAACAGTTGGTGTTGCAGGAACTGCTGTAGAAACTACATTGACTGTAGTACGCGTAGGACTTACACAACTTCCTATCGCACCTTCTACATAAAAAGTTGTAGTACCCAAAGGTACTGTAGGTGAATATGTTGTTCCTGTTGCCAAGGCTATTCCTCCGTTTGCAACAGAAAACCAGGAGTATGTTGTTCCTGGAATTGGGTTTAAAAGCGTTAAAGTAGTCTGCTGCGTTGCCCCTGTAGAACAAATAGCAGTTCCAGCGTTATTAACTGCTGGTGCAACTGGATTAGAAACATTAAGAACAACCGGTACTCGAACATTGCCTTCGCATCCGGCTGCACGGGAAATACCAATATAATAAGTAGTATTAGCATTTAATGCAGGAGTTGTAAAACTGTTTCCTGTTATTAATGGTGTTGTCGACGCTGCTGAGCTATACCATGCAAGTGTAGTTCCTGCAGCAGGAGTTGCTGTAAGGGTTGGTGTAGCTCCGGCGCAAACCGTTTGCGTTAAACCGCCGGCAACTGTTGGCTGTGCAAATTCTAATCGGACATCATAAATTCGTAAGCTGACTAAAAGACTTAAAAGTCCGCCAACCTGAATTTGAACCTGATTTGCATCACCTGTTAAAGTGTACTTTGCAACTGCTACAGTATTTCCTGAAAGCAAATTTAAGTTCAGGAGCGGACTATTTAAAGCCACACTTGAACCTACATTTACGCCAGACAATTTAGTTTGAAGAGATGCATTAGATAGCAATCCAACATCCAGCAAACCATTTCCTGTACCAAAATAAATTGCAATTTGATCTCCTGCTCTTGCTGTCTGGTTCAAGGTCAGTGTTTCTTCAACGAAACAGCCTACTCCAACAGCATTGGTCAGGGTTGCAAAAGTCGTTAAGCCCGCGCTGTCATAAGCGTTGGCCGGACTATCTACATTTAATCCTACGCACAATAATCCGCCCTGACTATTTGTTTGAGACGTTGGTCTGCAAATAGTCTGCGCAAATGAATTCGTGCACAATAAGAATAAAAATAATAGTCCGAATAATCTCTTCTGAAAGTTGAGACTACAAAAAGTAAATTTTTTTTTCATAATTTGGAAGATTAGAAAATGGACAATAAAATACCTGCTGCCATAAGCACGTATGCTTAGGCAATTAAAAAAAACATTAAAAATCAATTAGTTAAACTCTAAAACAAATCCTTAGCACATAAAGACTATAGTTTAAATTTTCATTAAAAAAATTACGTTGTGTCTAGTATACCGAAGTATACAATTGAGGTCTTTTTATTTTCTTCAAATAAAAAAAATCTCGAAACTTTTGGGAAATATTGATATACACCAATCTTCCAAATGAAGTGATTTGTTTAAAATTAATTTTCATAAAAGAAAATTTAAAGTGTAGGGGGGAGAATTTGAATTCAATAATATTTAACCAATTTCAAATAGAAAGTTGATTACTCTTTCTATGATTTTCATTTTAGATAAATCAAAACCTAAATTGAATCAATTAGACATTAAAGATTTGTCCACTAAAATAAAATTTAATGTACAACATGATCGTCTACGCAATGCAGACAACACTTTAAATATTTAGAATTGAATATTAAAAACTTTTGAAAAAAGTCTGTAACAAAAGAAGGATAATCAAAAGAGTGAAGAAGTTTGTTTTTCTTCAGAATAATAAAATATAAAGCTAAAATAATATGAAGACCTAATGCAAACTCAATAATAAAGAAAGTAAATGTCAGTTCCATAAGCAGGGCGATTAAAGTTATTATTATAAAGCCGATTCGATTATAATTATTACATAGTATATTTTGATCTTAAAAGTTCAACAGATAAATTTTTCTTGATTTTTATTGAAGAAAACCTAAAAAACATTTTGTTTAACTTTTGTATTCTAAAATTAAAAAAAACAAAAGAATAAAACAAGTATAAAATTCTTATTTTTTTGACGCGAAGTGAAAATTAAAAATTAGCTAATCTTTGTTAATATAAGAAAATACGGAGTTTTTAATAGATAAACATCCCATTTTTTCAAGGCTTAAAAATATTAACGTTTTTGTGTTAAAATTAATATTTGTAAGTTTAAAATTACAATAAAAATTACGCAATCGATTGATATTTAACAATTTTAAGTATGTAATGGTCTAAAATTTACCGAAATTAAATAAAATCTTAAAATTTTAATTATTATTACAAAACCGCGTAAAAATACGGGTATCAGAAAACACAAAAGTCTAAACAATAGTTAAAAAATTAAAAAAAGGATAAACAATTAACACAATTGCTTATCCTTTTATAATATTTTGAAAATGAACTTATTACGGCCTAAGATTCTAAAATTGTATTAATTTGAGTAAATAATTGTCCGTCACTTAAAAAAGCGCCCTGTTTGATCAATTCAAAAATAGAAGAATTTCTATCCTCAGTAAAGACCTTTTTCCCCACTTTCATTTCGATATTATCCGTAAACATATTATCACTAAGCCATTGCAAACCTTCTTTACTCAAAAAATCAGTTTCGGGTACTAATGACTTCAAAACTATTGATTGCACATAAGTATCAAAACAATGAAACAAAAAGATATGATTTTTTGAAAAATGCTCTAAAAATTCTGCCCTGCCCAAAACACCTTCCCAGATTAAATCTGAAAAAACATCCAGTTCCTGCTCTGCTACTTCTGGTTTATTTATTTTAAGAGAATCCCACTCTGCTTTATCTATTGCCTGAGTTGCTAAAAAACTTGCAAATTCTGCATGCAATTCATCAAACTGCTCTTTTGTTAATCTTGCGTACTTCATCTATTATTTATTGTTTAAACGCTTTAAAAAGAACTTTTAGTCATAAAAAAAAGCCCTCACAAATGCGAGGGCAAATTTATAACTTTTTTGTCATTACTAAAAAATGTATCTAACACCAAATTGAGCCTGCCATCTTGAGGTTAAACTAGCATCATAACTAAATGTTTTGGTCTGAGTATTATTAAAGGTATATGTTGGCGTATTTCCAACAACAGTTACCCCAATAGGCTGAACACTAGTTGGCACCTGAACAACGCCCCAATCAGAATTTAATAAATTTCCGAAATTTAAAATATCAATACTAAACTGAATTGTGTTTGTTTTTTCAGATGCCGATGAATATTTAAAATTATAATCCTGTAATAACTTAATATCACAACGTCCCCTCCAAGGCGATATAGCGCCATAACGCTCAGCATATTGCCCTCTTCTGTCTTTCATATATTTATCCTGCGAAATAAATTTATCAAAAGCTTCGCCCTGACCAGGCCCGCTAAAAGTCATTTGAGCAATTTCAGCCGTTGTTGGAATATAAATCAAATCATTTACAGTAGAACCGTCTCCGTTAATATCCCCTCCATACGTATAATTAAAACGTCCGCCCTGAGCATATTCAAAAAATGCAGAAACTGTAGTCGCCCATTTATCCTTTCCGTATTTCCATTTTTTTGAAGCTACGCCAATAAAACGATGGTTATCTCCATATTTTGAATTCGAAAGCACATCATTATTTACATTTCCTAAAGCAGGATTAAAAGAAAAAGCATCTCCGGTAATTTCTGCCTCAATAGAGTTAACGTCTTTTGATTTCATATAATTATAAGCAATACTTGCATACAATCCATTTACAAATGTTTTCTGCACTTTAACAGAAGCATTAAAAGCACTTCCTTTATCAGAATTTGTCATTACATATGCGTTATTCGCGCCATGATCTGCAGCCACATAAATCGGCCTGTTATCTACACCAGCCAATACTCCCGTTGGAGGTTTTAATCCCCAGTTCTGCACATGCACTGCATTAATGTCTTTATTAAGTGATAAATCCAGTGTTACAATATAATTGCTTTCAAATCTATGATCGTAACCTAAACTTGTTCTCCAAACTTGCGGCCATTTATAATCCGGATCCATAATTTGAAAAAAGCTGTCATCCGCGCCACTTACCTGATTTCCTAACCAAACAAACGGGATTCTTCCTGTAAAAATTCCAGATCCTCCTCTAAGCTGCGAAGTTGCATTTCCTTTTACATCCCAGTTAAAACCAATACGAGGCGACCATAAAATCCTGTCGCTAGGCAAATCAGTCGAAATCAATTTAACCGCTTGGCCTGTCTGCGGATTATAATAATCTATACTATTATCTCTTCCTGCTCCTCCGTTATCAGTATCTATATATTTTTGAATCAAATCTGCAGTATTAAAGTATAATGGTTTATCAATTCTTAAACCTAAAGACAATTTAAAATCATCGCTTACACTAATATCATCCTGAGCATAAAGCGCCCACTGCCCTACGTTTAACTCTGCCAGTTTCCAACCGCCGTCGCTGCCTACATCAAAGTTACTTTTTGAATTATAGATATCTTGCGCATACTGAAGATTTTGCGCAATAATACTTGTAGCATATGGTTTTGCCGCATCGGTCAAGAAATCCTGGACTGTGAAATAAGGTGTAAAGAATGTTCCTGCATAACCATTTGGATTTCCGAAATTATCATAACCCGCTAAATTGAAAGAATTTTTAAAAGCGAATTTTTCAAAAGAAGTTCCAAAAGTAAAAGCATGTTTACCAACTGTATAAGTTAGATTATCAGTGATTTGAATTACTTTTTGATCTAAAGTATTATTGATAGAAAATGGTTCATGACCTGCAATAATATAATTCGATCCTGCCCCATCCTGAATATTTATAACAGGCGCCGGAACAGAAAAAGGATCTCTGTAATCATTAAAATGAGTATAACCTGCCTGCAGTTTGTTCGATACCGATTCGCTAAATTTAGAATTCAACTCCACTAAAAAAGAACTCAGTTTATTATTGATTTGATATCCTGAATTTTGAAATTGTAATATAGAAGCATTTGGCCCTCTAAAACCTAAAGCTGTCGGGTGAGCCGGTTTATCTTTTGAAGCATCAAGAAAGTTATAAATAACCGCTAATTTATGATTGTCATTAATATTCCAATCTACTTTTATAATTCCTTTACTTGAATTTGATTCATGTTTAAATCCCTGATAAGCCCCAGTATTATAACCTAATTTTGCCAAAGCATCAGAAACGGCAATTAAATCCGATTCCAAAACTCTTGATTCATTAATTCCCGTAACGCCGTCATTATTATTGGCTACAAAATTAGAACCCAAATCACTTCGTTTATCAATTTCAAAATTCCCGAAAATGAATAATTTATCTTTAATGATTGGCGCTCCCAAACTAAATCCAGCCTGAGTCTGCTCTAATGAAGGTACAAATATTTTCTCTCCTTTAATTTTACTTCCCGTTAAATCCTGATTTCTGTAAAAAGCATAAGCAGTTCCGTGAATTTCATTCGTTCCCGATTTAGTAACCGCATTTACAGAAGCTCCTGTAAAACCGGACAATGTTACATCATAAGGAGCCGTAGCAACCTGAATCTGCTCAATTGCATCTAATGAAATGGGCTGAGCACCTGTTTGTCCTCCGGGAGTAGCAGCGTCAAGTCCGAAAGGGTTATTAAAAACTGCTCCGTTTAAAGAGTAATTATTATATTGATCATTTCTACCACCAAAAGATCCGCCGCTTGCTGTTGGCTCCAAACGGGTAAAATCTTCCGCCGATCTTGAAATTGTTGGCAGAGCTGTTAGCTCTCTCCTTCCAATTGTCGTTTCTGCACCGGTTTTTCCGCTTTTAAAAACTTTATCTTTTGAGGTGACTTTAACTTCTTCAAGAGTCTGACTTTCATCAGCCAGAAGTACATCTATATTAAATGGCTTTCCTAAATCCAGATATATGTCATTATATTCCTGACTTTGATATCCAACAAAAGTTACCAAAATCTTGTAAGGTCCGCCAATTCTCATATTCAAAATATTAAACCTTCCATCTTCATTGGAAACGGCAGAATATTTAGTTCCAGTTGGAGTATGAACCGCTAAAATACCAGCTCCCGGTAATAGTTCATTACCTGAACTCTTTACAATACCTTTTATACTCGACGTTGTAGTCTGTCCTGTAGCTGCTGTGAACGCCAAAACACATAACATTAATGCAAATAGTTTTTTCATTTTCCTGGTTTTGAGTGAGTTAATTCCCTCAAAATTAGGCAAAAAAAAAACCACTCGTAAGAGTGGTTTTTATATTTTATTAACAAGAAGTTAACAAAATGTTATTTTTCAGCGATAATCTCGTATGGTAATTCAACGATAACATCTCTGTGTAAACGGATGCTAGCTGTATATTTTCCTGTACGTTTTACGATACCACTAGTGATGAATTTTCTATCAATAGCGTTACCTGATTTCTCTAAAGCTTCAGCAATGTCGATGTTTGTGATAGAACCAAAAAGTTTCTCTCCACCAGCTTTTGCAGTAAGTTTAATTTCAAGAGCTTTTAAAGTTTCAGCTAATGCTTTAGCATCAGCAACAACTTTAGCTTCTTTATGTGCTCTTTGTTTTAGATTTTCAGCTAAAACTTTTTTAGCAGAAGGAGTTGCTAATGCAGCAAAACCTTGAGGAATTAAAAAGTTACGACCATAACCAGGCTTTACAGATACTACATCATCTTTAAATCCTAAGTTTTGTACGTCTTGTTTTAAAATAAGTTCCATGTTGTTGTCCTTATATTTTAGAAGTTAGGTTCTGCTGAACAGAAACCAGCGACTAGAGTTTTTAATTATTTTAATAAATCGGCCACGTATGGCATTAAAGCTAAGTGACGAGCTCTTTTTACAGCTACAGAAACTTTTCTTTGGTATTTTAATGAAGTTCCAGTTAAACGACGAGGAAGAATTTTTCCTTGCTCATTTACGAATTTTAATAAGAAATCAGCATCTTTATAATCGATGTATTTGATTCCTGATTTTTTGAAACGGCAATACTTTTTAGTTTTGTTAGTTTCAATGTTTAAAGGCGTTAAATATCTGATATCTCCGTCTTTTTTTCCTTTTGCAGATTGCTCTATTGTAGACATAATGATTAAGCTTTAGTAGATTTTAATTTTGCTCTTCTTCTCTCCGCCCATGAAATAGCATGCTTATCTAAACTTACAGTTAAGAAACGCATAACTCTTTCGTCACGTCTAAATTCAGTTTCAAAAGCAATTAGAACTTCTCCTGATACTTTGAACTCAAATAAGTGATAAAAACCACTTTTTTTGTTTTGGATTTCGTAAGCCATTTTTTTAAGACCCCAATCCTCTTTTGATACCATTTCAGCTCCTCTGCTAGTAAGAAATTCTTCAAATTTCGTTACTGTTTCCTTCACCTGAACCTCAGATAAAACGGGATTTAAAATGAAAACAGTTTCATAATGATTCATAAATAAAAAATTTATTTGTTAAAATTGGGTGCAAAAGTAACCATTATTTTTAAATATACAACACATTTTTTCTATTATTCGTCATAATGCAAAAATTATACGTCTATTTTAGTTTTTTTTCCAAAAAAACTATACATTTACTACTGCTATCCTGAATTTATTCTAAATTTAAATGTTATGAAACTAAACTGTGTTGTTGTGGATGATAGTTCTATACAAAGGACAATTATTGCAAAATTAGTTAATAATCACCCAGGTTTGCACTTAATCGGGGATTTTTCTAATGCAATAGAGGCAAAAAGTTGTATCTCATTAAATAATATCGACTTAATTTTTCTTGATATAGAAATGCCAGTCATTAATGGCTTTGATTTTCTTGATGGTTTAAAATCTAAACCACAAATTATATTTATCACTTCTAAAGCTGAATACGCATTAAAAGCTTTTGATTATGATGCCACTGATTATCTGCAAAAACCAATTGCCGTAGACCGCTTCAATGCTTCTGTAAAAAGAGCAATTGATATGCATTTGCTTAAAAAAGAAGTAAAAGAAGAAGAAGGCGAACATATTTTTATTAAAAGCAACCTTAAAAAGCTTAAAATATTTACGGCTAAAATCAAATGGATTGAAGCTTTTGGAGATTATGTAAGAGTGGTTACCGAAGACGACAGTAATCTAGTGCTTTCCACAATGAAATCTTTTGAAAACGATTTATCAAAAGACAAATTCATTCGTGTACACAAATCGTATATCATTAATATTGATAAGGTAGAACGCTTTAATAGTAAATTTGCAGAAATAGGAATTACTAAAATTCCGCTTAGTCGAAACAAAAAGGAAGATTTAGTAAAAGCATTGTCGACATCTAATTAATAGAAATCGACATTGACAACAACTTTTATAGCTCTGTACTGAGCAACCGCTTCAAAACTATTCAACATTTTCTGAATAGTTTTTTTTGTGTTTCCTAAATGCAGGTTCTGCGGAATCTTAATTAAGATAGTTCTTATATATTCATTTCGAATTCTGCTGATAGCCGGTTCTTCCGGGCCCAAAACCGGCATATTCAGGTTTTGGCTTAAAACCTGATACAGCCACATCGAACCTTCTTTCAATTTCTCAAACTCACGATGTTTTATCGTTAGTTTAATAATCCTGAAATAAGGCGGATATTTATAAATCTGTCTGTCATACAATTGCTCCTTATACATACCTATATAATTATGGTTTGTAACCTGCTGAATTGTATTATGATCTGGGTTATAAGTCTGAATCACAACTTTACCTTGTTTTTCAGATCTTCCTGCTCTTCCCGCAACTTGCGTCATCATTTGAAAACTTCGCTCAAAAGCCCTGAAATCTGGATGATGCAGCATATTATCCGCATTCATGATTCCGACTAAACTCACATTATCAAAATCTAAACCTTTGGCTAACATTTGAGTTCCAACCAAAATATCAATCTCCCGATTTTTAAAAGTATCGATAATCTTTTCAAAACCGAATTTACCACGAGTCGTATCCTGATCCATTCTAGCCGTTTTAGCTTTCGGAAAAAGCGATAACAACTCCTGCTCTATTTGTTCTGTTCCAAAGCCTTTGGTCGTTAAATCAATACTGGAACAGCTGTGACAATGCGTTGGTTTTGCAATCGAATATCCACAATAATGGCAGCGCAATTGATTTTTAAATTTATGAAAAGTCAAACTTACATCGCATTGCTGACAATGCGGTACGTGTCCGCAGGTGATACATTCTATTATAGGAGAATATCCCCGTCTGTTTTGAAACAAAATCACTTGTTCACCTAAAGATAAAGCTTCGGCAATTTCTTCTATTAAAACATCGCTAAAATGTCCCGTCATTCTCTTTCTGAAATGCTTGTCTTTTAAATCGACCAAAACAACTTCGGGCATTCGAACATTTTTATAACGTTCTGTAAGCGTAACCAAACCGTATTTTTCGCTTTGGGTATTAAAATAGGTTTCAATACTTGGCGTTGCAGAACCTAAAAGTACTTTGGCATTATGAAAATTTGCCAAAACAATTGCCGCATCTCTGGCGTGATATCTCGGCGCAGGATCTGTCTGTTTAAAAGTCTGTTCATGTTCTTCATCCACAATCAATAAACCAAGATCGTTGAAAGGTAAAAACAATGCCGACCTAGCTCCTATTACTATTTGTGCTTTTTCTGAATTTTCGAGTGTTTGTTTCCAAACCTCAACTCTTTCATTATTACTATATTTGGAATGAAAAACAGCTACTTTATCTCCAAAATGAAGTCGTAAACGTGAAACTAATTGTGTTGTAAGCGCAATTTCTGGAAGCAGATACAAAACCTGTCTTCCTGTTTGTAAATATTCTTCAATTAATTTAATATAGATTTCTGTTTTTCCGCTTGAAGTTACGCCGTGAAGCAAACAGACTTCTTTTTCAGAAAAACTTTCTTTTATTGCGGTAAAAGCATTTTGCTGCGCTTCGCTTAATTGTAATTCCTTATCCGTTTTTTCTCCGTTAAATAAAATACGATCTTGCTGTAAATAATATTCTTCGAAGATTTTATTCTTAATCAAAGTTTTTACAACTGCTGAAGTTGAGCCTGAAACCTCAACCAGTTTATTAACTGTTATTGGCTTTTTTTCTGAAGCGCTTATTTGAAAATAAGCCAAAACAATTTCTTTTTGCTTATCACTTCTCAAAATATCCAGCAAATTCATCAAACCTTGATCTGTTTCGTACTGTGAATGTAATTTTACATACCGAACCAGTTTTGGTTTGTAGCTTTCTTTTATTTCTTCTTCTAAAACAATAATATCTTTTGCTATTAATTTTTGAAGAATAGGCAGAATATTTTTTCTATTTAAGATTGAAGCAATTTCCTGAATCTTAAGCGAACTTTGATGTTGCAGTGCTTCATAAACCAAAAATTCATCATCAGAAAGTTCAGAATCGTTAACAATAACTTCTGGTTTATATGAAACAATAGTTTCACTTTCTAATAATAATCCGGTTGGGAACGCTCCACGATACACATCGCCAATACCGCACATATAATAATTGGCAACCCATAGCCAATGTTTAATCTGTGTTTCGGTTGCAATTGGTTTTTCATCTAAAATTTGATGGATTTCTTTAGCCTCATATAATGTGGGCGCATTTTCATGTGTATCTAATACAAGTGCCGTATATATTTTGCTTTTACCAAAAGGCACTGCCACACGCATTCCTTTTTTTATAAAACGGAATTCGGCCTCAGAAACACGATATGTAAAGGTTTTTGCTAAGGAAAGCGGTAAAATAACTTCGATAAAAAACATGCAGATATTTTAATAAAGATTGAAGAATGAATTTGAACAAAAATATTTAATTTCTTTCAAACCAGTTCTTCATTTGAATTCCGTCTAAAAGCTTAAAATCTTTAGTATTATCAGTAAAAAAAATCAATTGATTCTTAATTGTGGTTATCTTTTTATATCAGAAACAATTTCTTCTGCAGATTTTTCAGATGCAAAAGCTCCAAAAGATTTATAGAAATTATTCTCTTTTGATTTATTACTTTTAATAGACTTTGTTAATCGTTCTATAAGTTCAATTTTATTTGAAAAGCTAAGTCCTTCAAATAAATTTGAGTAGGTTTCCAATATATTTTTATCCGTTACAGTCATATCTCCTCTTATTAGTCCAAACAAAATTAAACTATTTTTTAACTACAATCTGAATTTAATAATTATCCGTTACTTTTTTCCTGAAGATTTTTGAGCCAAATACTCATCAACCAATTTCAAAGTATGATTTAAAGATTCTATATTAGTCCAGTCTTCATGACCCGGAATAATATATTTTGGATTCTTAAATTTTGCCTTTACTTTCCCAATCGATTTTTTCCATTCTTTTACGTCAGAATCCGCTAAATAACCAAGGTCATTAGCATCGGCACTTTTTATAAAACAAGCTCCGTAAAGCACTTTTTCTTTATCAAACCAAGCTACAATATTATCAGATGCATGACCTTTTCCGGGATAATAAACCTCAAAAGTATGCTGCCCGACTGTAAAAAACTTATCATTTGGAATTATAAATTCTGCTCTCGGTTTGTTTTCTTTTTTAAGAATATCATCTGTTAACTTAATCGAATACGTTTTGATTCCTTTTTTTCTGTAAAAATCAAATCCTCCTGCACGATCATCGTGAGAATGGGTCGCAAAAAGCATTATCACTTCTTTATTATGTTTTGCTTTTATGCTATCTAATAAAGGCTGAAACTGAGTTTCGTCCCAAGGCGCATCAAACATCACAACACCTTTATCTGTAACAAGATACATGGCATTGGCAGAAATCAACGTTCCATTGTAATCATGAAATGTTTTATAAACATAAAAGTCACCTGTAAGATGACTTATTGGTAATGGAGAATTCTTCTTTTGTCCAAAACTATTTAAGGTTATGACTAAGAATAAAACTATTGAAGCTAATTTTCGCATTTAATTTTGAATTAATTTTTTACGCGTGTCCAGTATTGAGTTCTTCCCATAATCGAAATACCAACATAGCCGCGAAGTTTTAATTTATCTGCAGATTCTAATGAGATATAACATTTGTATTTTTTACCGCTTGTTGGGTCTAAAATTGTTCCTCCGTTATATTCAGCACCGTCTTTTTTAAGACCGTTTATTATGGTCATTCCTAAAATTGGTTTGTTTTTTTCTGCACCTTCACACTTTACACAAACGTCTTTTTTATGATTTTCGCGAAGTATTTCTGTTACCTTCCCGTAAATTTTTCCTGATTTTTCGTAAATCTCAACTACAGATTTAGCTTCTCCCGTCTCATCATCTATGGTCTTCCATTTTCCTATAACACTTTGAGCCTGAATACTCATTGCAAAGAAAAACACACCAATCGTTAACATCCAATTTTTCATATTATTTATTTTTTTTTTGTTTTAATTTTCTGATAGAAGCGTTCAATTCGAACCCTAAAAGCAGAATCATACAGTTTATCCAAATATAAAACATTAGAATTAATAATGTTCCAATAGAACCATAAAGTTCGTTGTATTTTGAAAATTTTATAACCCAAATCCCAAAAAAGAACGAAGATATAACAATTAGTATCGTTGTAAAAACAGATCCAATGCTTATAAAAGGCACTTTATTGTACTGTTTTGTACCATAACGCAATAATATTGAAGATGTTATCAAAATCATTAAAATAACGAATAAATATCGTCCCAAAATTATGAGCGGAATACGATCACTCAATACATCCTGAATGATTGTTTTTTGAATAAAAACCTCAAAAACAACAATTGTAGCCACTGTTACAAACAATATAATGGTCATTACAAGCGAAATTGCCAATGCCACTAGATACTGACTAAAAAATCCGCGTTTGTCAAATACGTGTTTAGACGATTCAAAACCGCTTAAAATTCCGTTAATACCATTTGCCATCAAGAAAATAGAAAGCAAAAATCCCGAAGATAATAAGCCTGAATGACTATTATTTAAGATATCGCTGATGATTTTACTAATCGCATCATAGGTATTTGGAGGAACGCCTTGCTGCACAAACTGCAGGAAATCATTTTGAAAATTATCTATAGGAATAAACGGAATTAAGTTTAGAATAAATAACGTAAAAGGAAACAAAGCCATAAAAAAGCTAAAAGAAACCGCGCTTGCATGATACGAAAAAGCTCCTTCAAGAATCCCTAAAGTGTACATTTCGAGTAAATCATACAAAGAAAATCCCTCTAACCAAGGGAGTTTTATTCTTTTAAAAAGTCGGGCCACATTGCGTATTATGGGCAATTTTTCAATCCGATCTTCTATCTCTTTCGACATATATTTGATTTTAGATTTTTGAGTTTTGATTTTAGATTTAAAACCAAACTCATAACTTATAACTCAAAACTCATAATTCGATTAAAAAGCTTTTAAGCTCAAATCCATATTGTAAACAGAATGCGTTAAAGCACCTGATGAAATATAATTTACACCGCATAAAGCATATCCACGAACTGTTTTTTCGCTGATATTTCCCGAAGATTCTGTCTGGCATTTCGTACCAATCAAATTTACTGCCGTTTTGGTATCTTCATAATTAAAGTTATCAATCAGGATTCTATGAACGCCGTCGCTCAGCAAAATTTCTCTAATTTCATCTAAATTGCGGGCTTCAACAATGATTTTTAAATCCAGATTATTCTCTTTTAAATACTCTTTCGTTTTTGAAACAGCTCGTGTTATTCCGCCTGCAAAATCAATATGATTGTCTTTCAGCATAATCATATCATAAAGGGCAAAACGGTGATTTTCACCTCCGCCTATTTTTACAGCCCATTTTTCGGCAACTCTAAAATTTGGCGTTGTTTTACGTGTATCTAATATTTTAGCGTTTGTTCCTTCTAAAAGCTTCATTAAATGTTTTGTTTTTGTCGCAATGGCAGACATACGCTGCATGGTATTCAAAACCACTCTTTCTGCCTTTAAAATAGACTGTGAGCTTCCAGAAACTTCAAAAACAACTTCTCCGTATTCTACATGCGTTCCATCTTCAATAAAAGTTTTTACTTTTAATTTTGGATCTACATGTTCGAATATCATTTTAGCAAGTTCAACACCGGCAATTATTCCCTGATCTTTTACCAATAATTTTGCCTGACCATGAGCAGTATCGGGAATACAGGCAAGTGAACTGTAATCACCCGGACCAACATCTTCTCTAATGGCATTGCTTATCAAAAGTTGCAATTCTGCTTGAAATTGAGCTTCGCTTATCATTTTTATAATTTTAATAATATGCTAAATTAGGACTTATTTTATGGATTTAAAAGTTTCCTTTCTGCTAAAAGTTTCTTATCACAAATTTATATTTAGCCACAGATTAAAAAGATTAAAATGATTTCAAAAAAAT
Organism: Flavobacterium sp. FG68; assembly: GCF_057808895.1. Taxonomy (NCBI): domain Bacteria; kingdom Pseudomonadati; phylum Bacteroidota; class Flavobacteriia; order Flavobacteriales; family Flavobacteriaceae; genus Flavobacterium; species Flavobacterium sp. FG68. The sequence continues at coordinate 77,601 of NZ_JBMDIY010000021.1, read as the reverse complement.
CTGTGCTAATCTGTGTAATCTGTGGCTAATAATTTTTCCAATCAAAATGTACGTCAACAATTAAAAACATTAAATATCTTTGAGGTTCAATCAAGCAAAATTTATGGGATTAATTAAAGATATTTACTCGGTTTCTTTTTACGAAAAATTCAGTCAGGCTGTCGCCGAAGTACATCCGGCATTCAACAAACAAAAATTTATCGAGACAATTTACGAAGGTGATTTTGCTCAAAAAGAATGGAAAGAAAGAATGAAACATACCACAGTTGTGTTTCATCAATTTATGCCTCAAAATTTCCCTGAAGCCGTTTCCTTAATTGATAAAATTATTAAAAACCTAAAGAAAAATAATTTTGCAGACAGCAATCTGGCTTTCATTTTCTTTGCCGATTATATCGAAATGTACGGTTTAGACGATTTTAAAACTTCGGCGAAAGCCTTTGTTTCTATAACACAGTTTATAAGCTGTGAATTTGCCGTTCGTCCTTTTATTTTAAAATATAAAGAACAAATGATTAAAGAGATGACAAAATGGTCTCTGCACGAAAATCATCATGTTAGAAGATTAGCCAGTGAAGGTTCCCGCCCGAGATTACCGTGGGCAATGGCGATTCCGTTTCTTAAAAAAGATCCTACTTCTATTCTTCCAATTTTAGAAAACCTTAAAAACGATCCTTCTGAATATGTCCGCAGAAGCGTTGCCAATAACTTAAATGATATTGCAAAAGATAATCCGCAAATTGTGTTAGAAATTGCCAATAAATGGAAAGGTCACAGCAAAGAAACCGACGGAATCATTAAACACGGCTGCCGAACTTTATTGAAACAAGGTCATCCTGAAATTTTAGGTCATTATGGTTTAGAAAGCACCAATATTGAGCTTTCTTCGTTTGAAATTAAAACGCCTGTTGTGAAAATTGGTGATTATTTGCAATTTCAATTTCATTTGAATAATAAAAATGAAGAACCAAAAACAATTCGGTTAGAATATGCGGTTCATTATAAAAAAGCAAAAGGACATTTAGCTAAAAAAGTCTTTAAAATCAGTGAGAAGATTTACCAGCCGAATCAATTAACCAAAATTGAAAGAAATCAATCTTTTAAACTGATTACAACGAGAGTTTTTCATACTGGAGCACATCAGTTGTCGATTATTATTAATGGAACGGAGAGTGAGGTTTTGGAATTTGAATTGATTGATTAAAAAACAAATTTCATAAATCATCAGAGTTTTAACCGTCCTGTTTGTCATTTCGACGAAGGAGAAATCTCCGCGAGTAGCTCCTCAACGAAAACCCAATCTTTGTAGAGTTTCTTGCGGAGATTTCTCCTTCGTCGAAATGACAAAAAAACCGAAATATCATAAAAAATGAATTTGAACAACTAGCTATTTTACTTACTTTTATAATTCAGAAAAATCCAAAAACAAGTTTCTTAATCTAAATTAAGTTACAAACAAGCGCAGTTACTCTAATTTTGTTTTCAAATCAAATAAAAATACCATGTCAAATATCAGTTTAATTATCGAAGAACGTGCTGCCAATATTGGCAACTTTATGGTGGGCAGATTATTGCCTTTCCGTGAAAAAAGAGCCGTTGGACCATTTGTATTTATCGATCATATGGGACCTGCACATTTAAGTGATCATGAAAATATGGATGTTCCTCCACATCCGCATATCGGACTTTCAACGCTTACTTTCTTGTTTGAAGGAAGTATCATGCACCGCGATAGTTTAGGAACAGAATTAGAAATAAAACCAGGCGCAGTAAACTGGATGACAGCCGGAAAAGGAATTGTTCATTCTGAAAGAACGCCAGAATATTTAAGACATTCGGATAAAATGCTTCACGGACTGCAGATTTGGGTTGCTCTTCCTAAAGAATTAGAGCAAATGGATCCGAATTTTGCACATGTTGAAGCAGATGATATTCCGGCTTGGGAAGAAGACGGAGTTTCATACAAATTAATTGCCGGTGAAGCTTTTGGTAAAAAATCTCCGGTTCCTGTTTATAGTCCGCTTTATTTTATAGAGATCAAAAGTACTGAGGCTAAAAAAATAAACATTGGTAAGGATTTATTCGGCGAAAGTGGTTTATACATTTTAGAAGGAAGTATCAAAAGCGGAGAACACGTTTATGATCCAAAACAAATTCTAATTACAACTGACAGTACGCTTTGCGAGTTTGAAATTGCCGAAAATTCTACGGTTTATATTTTTGGTGGACAACCATTTCCTGAAGAACATTTCATTTTTTGGAATTTTGTTTCTTCAGATAAAAATCTCATCGAAAAAGCTAAAAAAGACTGGACAGAACAGACTTTCCCAAAAGTTCCGGGCGAAACTGAATTTGTTCCATTACCTGAACAAAGAATCAAATAAATATGGATACAATCTCAGCAAAAATAGATACTCGTTTGTATCGAACGGAAATCACATCAGCAAGCGAAAATGTTTTAATTTCTGATGAACCACAGGAATTGGGCGGAAAAAATTTAGGATTAAATCCAACGGAACTTTTGGCAGCATCATTGGCTTCCTGCACTGTAATTACTTTACGAATGTACATTAATCGTAAACAATGGGACGTTTCGGAAATTAATGTCAAAATTGATTTTGAAAGAGATTCTGAACGAAGTGTATCCGTATTTACAAGAAAAATCGAAGTAATTGGCGAAGTCGACGAAACACAAAAACAACGATTGGAAACGATTGCTAACAGCTGCCCTATTCACAAAACACTTACACATTCAATAGAAATTAAAACCACATTAATATAATCATGGAAATTCAACAAATTAACGATACAAGAAAAGGATATTTTGAAGCCATAGAAGATGGAAAAGAAGCCGGAAAAATGACATACACCTGGGCTGGAGATTCAAAATTCATTATTGACCATACTGAAGTAAGTCCAGATTTTAACGGAAAAGGTGTCGGTAAAAAATTAGTGATGGCTGCTGTGGATTATGCAAGAACTAACAATGTAAAAATCATTCCGCTTTGTCCTTTTGCAAAAAGCGTTTTTGATAAGGTTGAGGAAATTCGGGATGTACTTTCTTAAAGATACTAAGATTCTGAGTTTTTTTTAACCGCAAAGCACACAAAGAATACGCAAAGTTCGCAAAGTTTTTTTCGTAGAGACGCACAGCAGTGCGTCTTTCGCATTTTATAGACATCAAGTTTGTCATTTCGACGTAAGGAGAAATCGCACTCGGGAATCCACAAAGATTGACGATTCTCTTTGTCGAGTTTCTAGTGCGATTTCTCCTTACGTCGAAATGATATAAATTATCGATTCTGCATTCGTAGAATGGATTAAAATCCATCCCTACAATATTTAACGTTCCTTCGGAACTCTTTTTAAATTCTTTACACCACAACTTAGCGAACTTCAAAAACCTTTAACCACTTTCCAAAAAACTTTGCGAACTTTGCGAAAAATCTCAGCGCTCTTTGCGTTAAAAACCCACCACAACAAAATTCAATTTTTTAATCTCCTCCAAAACTCTTACATTTGCATGTAATTTAAACTTAGAGTATGACAAGGATAATTACGCTTTTCTGTATTTTTATAGCACAAATCGGCTTTTCTCAAACAGCTGAAAGTTATTTAGAAAAAATCAGAAATAATGAAGCTCTCTTAACAGCTTTTTTTCAACAAATGCCAAAAGGAGGCGATTTACACCACCATTTTTCAGGATCAGTTTATGCAGAACCGCTTTTAGAAAGAGCCATTGCAGAAGATTTTTATTTGAATTTAGAAACCATGGCAGTTTCGAAAACCAAACCTGAAAAAGGAAACTGGCAGACTTTTTCTTCTCTAAAAAATGATGGCAAATTAGATTATTACCAACAGCAAGTAATGCAAACCTGGTCGGTTAAAGATTATAACGGTTCTGTTCCTTCTGATGATCAGTTTTTTGATTCTTTTATGAAATTTGAACCTACTATTGCAGGTCATTTTGCTGAAGGAATGCTCGAATTAAAAAAACGTGCCATTGCAGAAAATGTAAGCTATATCGAAACACAATTATCAACGATTCCGTGTGATATGAATGTTTCTGATTTAACTGATTTCAATACAAAATTGCGTAAGGCAGCTAATCAAAAAGACGAAAAAGAGGTTACAAAACTTTTAGACGAATTGTATAAATCGATTCAGAAAAAAGACGCAAAAAAATATGCTGATGATTTCAACAATAATTTCATAGCAAAACTTCACAAAGATTTAAAAATGGATGATGAGCGTTTTACAATGCGCTATCAAAACTTTGTACTGCGTTTTATGGAACCAGTTGATTTATTTAAAAACTTGGTTATCGCTTTTATTTCTTCTAACGAAAGTAAATTGACCGCAGGTGTAAACATCGTTTCTCCAGAACATGACGAAAATTCGATGAAAGATTATTGGTTGCACATGGAAATGTTTAAATATTGTCACTCTAAATTTCCAGATGTAAAATATACGCTTCACGCAGGAGAATTGACTTTAGGTTTGGTACAGCCGGAAGATTTAACGTGGCATATTAACGATGCAATTTATATTGCAGGCGCAAACAGAATTGGTCACGGGGTTGATATTGCTTACGAAGCAAACTCATACGATTTATTGAAATATATGTCTAAAAACAATATTCCAATTGAGATCAATTTAGTGAGTAATGAATTCATTTTGAAGGTAAAAGATAACAGACATCCGTTTACACTTTACAAAGAATTTAATGTGCCAATTGTAATCAGTACAGACGATGCAGGAATTTTAAGAAGCAATATGACAGAGCAATATGTTTTATTAGCAAAAAGATATTCTGATGTTAATTACGAAACAATAAAGAAATACGTTTACAACAGCATCAATTACAGTTTTATTCAAGATGAATCGGTTAAAAAACAATTGATTAAAGATCTTGATAATAGATTTAAGATTTTTGAAGCTAAGTTTTCTAAAAACTAAAACTGTCAAATCTTTGCGAAATTGCACGCAGATTTTAAACAGATTTAAGCCGATCAACGCAGATTTACTTAAACCAAAAAATTAAAAAATAAAATCTGCTGAATCTGCTAAATCTGCGGGAAAAATATACTCTCGCAGATTTAGCAGATTTGGCAGATAAAAATTCATTCAATATGATTCTAGAAGCCGCATATCTTTTTGTAAAACCTGAATTAGCATCTCAATTTGAAGCTGATTTTGCAAAAGCAAGCCAATATATTTCGTGTATTGAAGGTTATTTAGGACATCGTTTAGAGAAATGTCTTGAAGTTGAAAATAAATATCTTTTGTTAGTTGATTGGAATACGCTTGAAGATCACACAATAGGTTTTAGAACTTCTGAAGCGTATCTGGAATGGAAAAAGATTTTACATCATTATTACGAACCGTTTCCTATTGTAGAACATTTCGAAACGGTTTTTGAGAATAAAAAATAAAGCCCGCAGATTTTACAGATTCAACAGATTTACACTGAATTAATTTAAAGTGAATTAAAAAAAATCTTTTTAATCCTTTTAATCTTTGGCAAAAAAATAAAAATAAAATTCGTGCCAATTAGTGTAATTAGTGGCAAAAAACTTTACCAATGAATATCAAACTCATCGCCATTGGCAAAACAGATAATAAATCGCTTCAAACTTTGATTGACGATTATACCAAACGTTTGTCTTTTTACATCAAATTTGATTTAGAGATTATTCCTGATATCAAAAATGTAAAAAACTTATCTGAAAGTCAGCAGAAAGAAAAAGAAGGCGAATTGATTCTGTCTAAACTGTCACCAACGGATCAATTGATTTTATTGGATGAAAATGGAAAAAACTTCTCAAGTGTTGGTTTTTCAGAAGAATTACAAAAGAAAATGAATTCGGGGATCAAAACTTTGGTTTTTGTAATTGGCGGCCCATACGGATTCTCTGATACGGTTTACAGCAAAGCGCAAGGAAAAGTTTCGCTTTCGCTGATGACTTTTTCGCATCAAATGGTTCGTTTATTTTTTATCGAACAATTGTACCGCGGATTTACGATTTTAAGGAATGAACCTTATCACCATCAATAGTGTTTTTTGTTTCTTTTGTTTCAGTTTTTTTTTGTTTCAAGTTTTAGTTAATGAATTCTACCGGAAGTCTATCAAGATTGTAAGTTACATGCTTTTGCAGCAGAATTTTATATTGTATGTATTCTTCATAACTCATATTCTTATCGAAGAAAAACACCAAATCTGGCACTCTTTCAAATTTTATAGTGTAGAAACGTTGTAATATTTCTGAAATTTTTATTTCCTTATTTGCCATGAAAACCTGTTTTTTTCCTTTTCTAAAGTAAACAACAAGATTTTCTCTACTTGGTTTTTCCGTTTTATAAAACACTTTCGTGAAAGGCACAAAGGCTAAATTCTTTCCAATAGAATCTGCGTACGAATAATAATTTTCGGCATTTTCGTTTTTATGGGCGCTGTCGGCTCTCTTTTTTTCCTGTAATTTCATTACTTCCGGAATTACCAATTTTAAAGGAAGACGTTTGTCAATATTGAAAATCCAGTTGGTTGAAATTATTGCGCTTTTTCGGTTTACATCTGCAATTGTATCTTGTCCTTCGGTTTCAAAAAAGATATAAATTGGTGAAAGATCTTGTACGTCTTTTACAATTGTTATGTTTGATTTTGGAAGTAAAACATCTTGTTTTTTTCCGCAGGAGAAAAGTAGAAAAGCAATAATTAGAGTAAAGTATTTCATGGTTTTTATATTACTTTAAATTAACCAGTTTATAAATTGTTATTTTCTTTTAAAATCAGGTATATAAAAACTTCCAATTGCTCCAGAACTAAATGTAAATACAATATTATCTTTATAAAACATTTTAGAACAATTATCTGAATTCTCCTTTTGTTCTGCCTCGTTTAGATTAGTATCAAAGATCAAATAACTTAAAACTCCCATTCCTCTAAAACCGTATTCAATTTGCGTAGGATTTCCATTTGATATTCCAATACAATTTACATTTTCTAATTTGTCGTAAAGTTCCTCAAAAGTAGCATTACTCCATTTAAGTTTCTTTTTAACTTCTTCTAACGATTTCGTTTTTCCATCATAATATGAAGGTTTTTTAGGTTCTGTAAAATCTTCAAAATCAACATTCCATTCTTGAAATAATAAATCCATTTTGTCTGGATTATTTGTCGGTTCATAAACAAACAAATTAATATCATCCGAAGAGTTATATCTTATTTCAACTAAATAATCTTTTGGAACTATCTTATTAAAATATTCTTTTAACTCTTTAATTTTATTGGATTTTTCAGTATAATTTCTTTTTAAATCAGATGAATCTTTATCAGTACAACTTGTTGCGAAAATTCCAATCAAAATAAACCATAATGCTTTTTTAATCATTTTTTTTTTCTAAACTAGATTATTATTTGAATTCATTTTCTCAAACAAAGCCACACATTCAATCGCTTCCTTCACATCATGAACTCTTAAAATTTTCGCGCCTTTTGTCAACGCAATTGTATTTAGAAACGTTGTTCCGTTTAAAGCTTCCTGCGGCGTGATATTAAGCGTTTTATAAATCATTGATTTTCTTGAAATTCCAGCTAAAACGGGTAATTCTAAAAGATTAAAAAGCTCCATTTTTTGCATGACTTCATAATTCTGATCAGTTGTTTTAGCGAAACCAAATCCTGGATCGAGAATCAAATCGTTGATTCCTAAAGCTCTTGCCTGTTTCACTTTTTCAGAGAAATAGAAAAGTATCTCTTTTACAATATCTTCATATTCTGTCAAACTCTGCATAGTCTGGGGATTACCGCGCATGTGCATCATAATGTAGGGAACGTTATATTTTGCAATAACATCAAACATTTTATCGTCTAACTCTCCCGCTGCAATATCGTTTATAATCGCTGCACCACTTTCTATACTCGCTTTTGCAACTTCGGCTCTAAAAGTATCAATTGATAATAAAGCTTTCGGAAAATGCTTTAAAATCAATTCTATAACAGGAATAATGCGGTCAATTTCTTCTTGTTCAGAAACAAATTCGGCACACGGTTTACTTGAATAGGCGCCAATATCAATAAATGCTGCACCTTCAGAAAGCATTTTATCTACCTGAGAAATGATTTCGTCTTCATTTTTATATTTTCCTCCATCAAAGAAAGAATTCGGCGTAACATTCAAAATTCCCATTACTTTAGGAATCGATAAATCTATAAGTTCGCCTTTGCAGTTAATCGTCATCTGTTTTGTTATTTTTGTTTCAGGTTTCAGGTTTCAGGTTTCAAGTTCTAGAACTTCCGCGATCTGCATCAACTTGAAACTTCAAACCTGAAACTTGAAACATTATTTTTAAGTTTCAAGTTATCGGCATTAACAATTTGTTTAGAAAAAACTTGAAACAAAGAAAACCTTAAACTTGAAACTCTTAAAAAATTATCCTTATTTTTGGAGAAATTTTAGCAAATATACAGCAATAAATGAAGAATACTTCCCTTGAATTTGATAATGTAATTACGGTTTGCCGAACCTTATTTATCAATAAAATGAAAGATTACGGCAGTGCATGGAGAATTTTAAGGCTTCCATCATTGACGGATCAAATTTTCATAAAAGCACAACGAATCAGAAGTTTACAGGAAAATGATGTTCGTAAAGTTGATGAGGATGAAAAAGGAGAATTTATCGGAATCATCAATTATTCTATCATGGCCTTAATTCAGCTAGAATTGGGCGTTGTTGATCAGCCGGATTTGGATGTTGAAAAAGCAACCGAATTATATGATGCTAAAGTAAAATTAACCAAAGAATTAATGGAAGCTAAAAATCACGATTATGGTGAAGCGTGGCGTGATATGCGTGTGAGTTCTTTAACTGATTTAATTTTGCAGAAGTTACTTCGCGTAAAACAAATTGAGGATAATAAAGGCCTAACTTTAGTTTCTGAAGGAATTGATGCTAATTACCAGGATATGATTAATTACTCTGTTTTTGCCTTGATTCTAAACCCAATAAACAAATAAAATTCCAAAAAATAAATTCCAAATTCCAATTTTTCAACAAGATTTTGGAATTTGGATTTTCAAATATTGGAATTTCAAATTTAATATTTACCCTATGAAAAACATCATTACTCAATTCTCCCGATTATTTGTCGGTGTATTATTTATCATTTCCGGATTAATAAAACTAAATGATCCTGTTGGGTTCTCATATAAATTAGCCGAATATTTTAGTGAACCAGTTTTTAATATGCCATTTTTAGAGCCATTAGCTTTAAGTTTAGCTATTTTTCTGGTAATCTTAGAAGTAGTTTTGGGTGTAATGTTGCTAGTGGGATATAAAGCTAAAACAACAATTTGGGCATTATTGCTTTTAATCGTTTTCTTTACGTTCCTTACCTTCTACTCTGCTTATTTTGATGTGGTAAAAGATTGCGGATGCTTTGGCGATGCTTTGCATTTAACACCTTGGCAGTCATTCACAAAAGATGTTGTTTTATTATTCTTTATTTTGATTTTATTCATCAATCAAAAATTAGTAAAACCTTTATTTTCAAATACGGTTACAAATGCGATTACAATAATAAGCGTTACTTTGAGTGCAATTATGGCGTATTGGGTTTTAAATCATAATCCTATAAAAGATTTCCGTCCATACAAAGTTGGAACAAACATCGAAAAAGGAATGGAAATTCCGGAAGGCGCACCAAAATCTGTAGTTGAAATGGTGTTTATTTATAAAGTAAACGGAGTTGATAAAGAATTTACAGAGAAAGATTTAATGAAAATTCCGGAAGGCGCCACTTTTGTGGACAGAAAAGACAAAGTGATTACAGAAGGTTACGTACCGCCAATTCACGATTTTACAATGACAAAAGATGATTCTGACTACAAAGCAGAATTATTAAAAGAACCTAAACTCTTGATTTTTGTAACCTATGATCTGGCTTTATCAAATCCAGACGGAATGAAAAAACTAGCAAAAGTTACTGCAGATGCAAAAGCAAAAGGTTATAAAGTAATTGCAATGACGGCTTCTGGAGCTGAGGAAATTGCAAAAGCAAAAAAACAATACAATTTAGATGTTGATTTTTATTTCTGCGATGCAACAGCTTTAAAAACTGTCGAAAGAGCCAATCCAAGTATCGTGGTTTTACACAAAGGAACTGTAGTTCAAAAAGTACATTACAACGATGTTGATGATTTAAAATTATCTGATGTTGCTTATGGCATTTAACAATATTTGACAACAATTAAAGACGCCAATATTCTATTTTTTAGATATATTGGCGTTTTTTTTAGCACAAAACCAACAACCAAATCTTAAATAAAACCAATTTATAACTATGATGACAAAATTACTAAGGCTGTTTTTTTCAAATCCTTTCCTGTTTTTATTTATATTATTTTTAATTATTTATGCAGCTTATGATTTTTATATTCACAAATCTTCTGGTACACATTTAGTTTCTCTTCAGATTTTGGCATTAATTGCAGGAGTAATTTTTGAAAGCAAAAGAATTTCAAATAAATGGACAACATCCGTTTTTATAGGAATCCTTTCTTTTATTTTTATATTTCTCCTCGGTTCTTTTTTATGCAGTATAGTTGATGAATCAAATTGTAATCTTGAATTCATTTTGAATAGAAGCCTTGTATTTTGGCCTTTTATATTCTTTGTCTTTTATGTTATTTATTCCCGAATATTTAACGAACGAAATATTACTCCAAAACTAACAGAAGGCATAACATTATTTCTCTCGATTGCTATGATATATTGGGTAGTTGATAACGGTTTGATCAACTTTGACAACATAATTTCCCAAACCTTAATAGTTATTGGTATTTCATTTTCGTTATTTTCTTTTTTTCATGCTTTTACAAAAACTCATTTATCAGACAGAAACAAATTTATCTTAAGTATTTGGAGCTCAATAATCATGATGTTTTTTGCTATAGATAATCTAAATTCAATTTATGAAAATCACAATACTGCTAACTCAGATGATATTCTACAGGGAATATACGTTGCCATTCAATATTTTCTTTTAGGGGTTTCAAGCATTTATATGATTCAGAATTTCATGATGCTTATTGGTTTCCTGCCAAGATGGAAAAGATTTTTCAATTCAAGATATTTTGAAGAATTCAGAGAACTCAAAGACGAACATATTGATAGGTATTCTGAAGAACAAGTGAGTTATTTAGATTCGATATTTTGTGCTGTTTTTATAGGTTCCATTTTCTTTTTGAACTATTATTATGACTTTGTTTCCAGACAATTTGTAATTTGGATTACCTTTATAATTTTCCCTTTTATCATTAGTATTTACAATTATCTTTTAGTAAGAAAAAGATTTTAAATATAATAATAATCCTATATTTGACTCAATCAAAAACAAAATCAAACCTATGAAGAGATTAATTAAATTATCACTTATTTTATTAATAATTACTAGTTTTGGCTGCACAAGCGAACCTTATAACTGTACGACATCCCCACCTTCTGTTACTTTTGAATTTGTAGATAAAACTTCTGGAGAGAATTTATTTAAAAATGGCACATTTGATGCAAAAAAGGCGGTAACAATAACTGATTTAAAAGAAAACAAAATAATACAATATGCCTATCTGAAAGAAGAAAACCTTTATCGTCTTGGCTTCAATGCTATGGGATGGGATGCGGGAACATTTAAATATGCTGTAAAGATAGAAGACAAAAGTATTTTTGAGTTTCAGGTATCTACTGAAAAAAGAAAAAGTGAGCATTGTAGTTCTACTGTAATAACATCCCTGGAAATCAAAAATGTAGAATTTCAGGAAGATAAAACAACTGGAGTTTATAAGATCTTAATTGATACTCAAAACCAATAATCGATGCTAAACACAATTAAGTTTTTTATTTTATCACTTATAATACTTTGCAATAGTACAGTTTTCAGCCAGACTGCAGACCAGCGTTATATTTTCTTTTTTCATAATAAATTTGTTGAAGAAAATGATTTGAATACTCCGCATCCTGAATATGGCAAAGCCGAATACAATGAAATTTTAGAATCATTCAGAAAAGATAATTTTATTGTTTTTAGCGAAAAAAGAAAGAAAAACACAAATGCAGCAGATTATGCAGAAAAAGTCGTGAAACAAATCAAAACGCTTTTGAAAAAAGGAGTTGCGCCAAACAAAATAACCGTAATTGGAACTTCAAAAGGTGGTTATATTGCACAATATGTTTCAACCTATTTAGCAAATCCTGATGTGAATTTTGTTTTTATTGGATGTTTTAGAGATGTAGATATTGAAGAAATTCCGGATATTAATTTCTGTGGAAACATTTTAACCATTTATGAAAAATCAGATATTTACGGCGTTTCGGCAATTAAAAGAAAAGAAACTTCCAAACTCAAAATAAATCATTTCAAGCAAATTGAATTGAATACTAATTTAAAACATGGCTTTTTATACAAAGCTTTAGATGAATGGATTGTTCCATCTAAAAAATGGGCAAATGGAAATTATGATTTGAATTAAAATCTCAAAAGAAAACATAGCAAAGCCTTTAATAATTTAAATTTATTAAAGGCTTTTTTGCTTCAAACCTGACGTTTTTTTGCTTCCAAAATCATTCTGTAAACTAAAAATTCTATCATTTTTTTGTCTTCAAAAAAATAATGTTTAAAAAATCCTGAATTTCCTCTTCAACTATTACGATTTCATTCCTGTTTTTCTAACCGAAAATTAACTTTTTGTTACAAAATAAACGACTCTTCAAATTTTGTTAATCTGTATTTGGCTTTCCAATTGTTTGTTTAACTTTGTTAAAAATCATTTATCACATGAAACAAACGGCACTACTTATTATCGCATTTATAACTTTCTCATGCTCACAAGCTCAGAAAACAAGTTTTTCTAAAGAAGCTTTGTCTGAAAAATTATTAACTCTTGAAGGAGATCAGACTTCCTTCAAAAGCATTTTAAAAAAATATAAAGGAAAAACTTTAGTGATTGAAGTTTGGGCTTCATGGTGTGGCGACTGCGTAAAAGCAATGCCAAAAGTTAAGGAGCTGCAAGCTAATAATCCTGATGTTTCGTATTTATTTCTTTCTGCTGATAAAACAGCTGAAAAATGGAAAATCGGAATTGAAAAACACGAATTAAAAGGCGATCATTTTATGATGAACGACGGTATGAAAGGTGTTTTTGGAAAAGCGATCGATTTAGACTGGATTCCAAGATACATTATCATTGACAAAACAGGGAAAATTGTTCTTTACCGTGCTATCGAAACTGATTTTGATAAAATCAATGAAACTTTAAAAAGTTTAAAACAAGCTTAAACAGCACACAAATCACAACAAAAAACAAAAAATTAAAAAATAACAAAAACTACCAAAATGAGAAAAAAGATTGTTGCAGGAAACTGGAAAATGCATAAAAACGCAGCACAAACTGAAGAATTGTTAAGCGAATTAATCACTAAAATACCAGCACAAACTACTGCACAAGTAATCGTTGCTCCAACATTTGTAAACTTACAAGCTGCTGTAGCAAAAGTAAAAAACACAACTATTGGTGTTGCTGCTCAAAACGTTCACCAGGCTGAAGGCGGTGCTTTTACAGGAGAAATTTCTGCAGATATGTTAACAAGTATTGGTGTTAATACAGTAATTTTAGGTCACTCTGAGCGTAGAGCTATTTTCCACGAAACTGATGCATTAATCGCAAATAAAGTAGATACAGCTTTAAAGCATGATTTAACTGTAATTTTCTGTTTTGGAGAAGAATTAAAAGATCGTCAATCAGGAAATCATTTCAATATTGTTGAAAACCAATTACGTGACGGAATTTTCCACATTGCAAAAGAATCTTGGACAAAAGTTGTTTTAGCTTATGAGCCAGTTTGGGCAATTGGAACTGGAGAAACTGCTTCGCCAGAACAAGCACAGGAAATGCACGAATTTATCAGAGAAACGATCCGTAAAGCTTTTGGAGCTGAAATCGCTGATGAAGTTTCTATTTTATACGGTGGTTCTGTAAAACCAGACAATGCTAAAGAAATTTTCTCTAAACCAGACGTTGATGGTGGTTTAATTGGAGGTGCTGCTTTAAAAGCAGATGATTTCTTAGCAATTGTAACGGCTATCTAAATTTATTAGCCACAGATTAAAAAGATTTACACAGATTTTATTTTCTGTGACTTTTCGCCACGAATTCACGAATTCAAATTAAAAAAATTAGTGAATTCGCGGCAGAAAAAAAATCCATTTAATCCTTTTAATCTGTGGCAGAAAAAAAACATAAGCGATACTTAAATAGTATCGCTTTTTTTATGTTTTAAATAATTCTTAAATTAATAATGTTCGTTTAGATTTTTAAACAACTTCTGCTTTGGATTCTTACCTTTGCAAAAAAATTATTTATGTCGAATATTTATTTAGGATATCATTTTACAATTGAGCCAAAAGAACTTGGATCAGAAATTTTAGTGGCTGAATTAGGCGAAAAAGCTTTTGAAAGTTTTACAGAAACAGAAAACGGAATTTCGGCTTTTGTGAAGAAAGATTTATGGGATGAGAATATTCTGGATGATATTTATATTTTACAATCAGAAGAATTTAAAATTGAATATACAATTGAAGAAATCGATCAGGTAAACTGGAACGAAGAATGGGAAAAAAATTTCGAACCTATTGATGTTGACGGAAAATGCCATGTTCGCGCTCCTTTTCACCCAAAAACCGATGCTGAATTTGATATCGTAATCGAACCTAAAATGAGTTTTGGAACCGGACATCATGAAACTACACATATGATGATTCAGCATTTATTAGAAATGGATGTAAAAGGTCTTAAAACTTTAGACATGGGATGCGGAACTGCTATTTTGGCTATTTTGGCAGAAATGAAAGGCGCTGAACCAATCGACGCTATTGATATTGACAATTGGTGTTATTTAAATTCTATTGAAAATGCCGAACGCAATAATTGCAAACATATTAGCGTTTACGAAGGCGATGCTGCTTTATTAGCCGGAAAAAAATACGATTTAATTATTGCTAATATCAACAGAAATATTTTGTTGAACGATATGCAGAGTTACGTAGATTGCCTAAACAAAAACGGAATTATATTATTTAGCGGTTTTTATGAAGAAGACATTCCGTTTATCGATGCATCAAGCACTGAAAAAGGATTGACTTATGTTAAAAAACTTCAAAGAAACAACTGGGTTTCATTAAAATACGTAAATTAGTTAGTAGTAATTACAGCAGTACAAAAAACTAAAAAGAAATGAGTACTAAAGAAAAAGTAAGAGAAAGAGTTCGCGAAAAAGAAGCGACCGGATTCAATAACGAAATCATTGTGTATAATGACGATGTAAACACTTTTGACCACGTAATTGATACCTTAATGCGCGTGTGTGACCACACACCAGAACAAGCAGAACAATGTTCCTTAATTGTACATTACAACGGAAAATGCACTGTAAAAACAGGGCCAATGGATAAATTAAAACCTCAATGTACACAACTTTTGGAAGCCGGACTGAGCGCCGAAATTGTTTAATTTACCAATAATTTAAAAAACATTCTATTTTATTTTATATTTGAAATAAAATAGAATGTTTTTTTATGGAAGAATATGGAAAAATATTAATTATCGCAATGCCGATTTTTCTGGTTTTAATTGTAATTGAAAAACTATACGGCATTTACAAAAAGAACGATACTGCTCCATTAATCGACAGCGTTTCCAGTATCAGCTCCGGAATTACTAATTCTGTAAAAGATGTTTTAGGGCTCAGCGTCACTTTTCTTTCCTATGAATGGATGGTTTCTAAAATTGCCCTTTTTCATCAGGAAGCCAATATTCTCTCCTATTTTATTGCCTTTTTTGTTATCGATTTTTATGGCTATTGGAGCCATCGACTGGCACATCAAATTAATTTTCTTTGGAACAAACATGCTATTCATCACAGCAGTGAAGAGTTTAATCTCGCCTGTGCACTTCGTCAGCCCATTGCGAGTTTAGTTAATTTGTTTACTTTCTTGTTGATTCCTGCTGCGTTATTAGGCGTTCCGGCTTCTGTAATTGCTATTACGCTTCCGCTCCATTTGTTTTTACAATTTTGGTATCATACCAAACACATTAAAAAAATGGGATTTGTAGAGCACATTTTAGTAACGCCTTCACATCATCGTGTTCATCACGCTATAAACCCTGAATATTTAGATAAAAACCATTCACAGATCTTTATTTTCTGGGACAAACTCTTTGGCACTTTTCAGGAAGAATTAGATGATGTTCCACCCGTTTACGGAATCACAAGGCCAGCCAATACCTGGAATCCCATAAAAATAAATTTTCAGCATTTGACGTTATTAATAAAAGATGCCTGGCGTGCCGAAAGCTGGAAAGACAAACTTACAATCTGGTTTAAACCAACTGGGTGGCGGCCTGAAAATTTCGAACAAAAATATCCTGTAAATAAAATTGAAGATGTTTTTAATTTTGATAAATACGGAACGCAGAATTCGCAAAAACTAATTTATTGGTCGGTTACTCAAATTCTAATTACGCTTTTGTTTGTGAGTTTTCTTTTTGATAATATTGCCAAAATTGGCCTGCCCAATATCTTTGTTTACGGATTTTTTATCCTCGTTACCATTTACAGCAATTCTGAATTAATGGACAAAAGCAGGTTTGCCATTTTTTGGGAAGGTTTCAGGTTGTCGATCGCCATTATAATTATAGCATTTTACGGCGATTGGTTTGGTTTAAATTCAGTTTTCTCCTTTAGTAATTATATAATTCTGGGCTATTTAAGTGTATCATTTTTAACCACGATTTACTTTGTAACCATCGATTTTAAAACTAACCAAAACCAAACCATAAACCCACAAACCACATAATGAAAAACGCTGTATTCTTTAAAATTTATATTGCTTTCAGCTTTATATATTTACTGCTTTTATACTTGGAATATGAAAGTTTAGACTGTTATTTAAAACCGGCTTTAATTCCGTTATTAATTCTTGGAGTGTATTTTTCTAAAAAATTTCCAACGCAAAATATTCTTTTAACGGCATTGGTATTTTCATGGATTGGCGATGTAATTTTGCTTTTTGCAGATATTGCCGAAATCTATTTTATCTTGGGATTAGTTTCTTTTCTAATCTCTCACATCATTTATTGCGTACTTTTTAATAGACAGATTAAAGAGAAAATGAAAAGGGACACTATAATTTTTATTTTCGGAAGCCTTGTTATTGCCTGTTATTTAATCGGAATGTTATCAGTTTTACTACCTGCTTTAGGCGATTTAAAAATCCCGGTTATCGTTTATGCCAGCGTAATTTCTGTTATGCTTTTGTTTGCTTATAACGGACTTTTAATCTGGAAAAAACCTGCAAATCAATATGTCTTTTTTGGTGCATTATTTTTTGTTGTTTCAGATAGTATTTTGGCAATCAACAAGTTTCATATGCCAATTCAGAAAAGTTCGTTTATTATTATGCTTACTTATCTTGTGGCACAATATCTGATTGTAAAAGGTATATTAAAACTGAATTCAAAAAAGGAAGCTTAATAGCACGCAGATAATACAAATTATCACTGAGTTTTTTTATTCTATTTCTTTTTGAATTTATAATCTGTGACAAAAAACCTTTTACATTTGTGTGACCAAAATAAACCTCAACCATGAAAAAAATTAGTCTTTTTATTGTTCTATTAATTTCAGTAACTTCTTGTATCAGTACAAAATCTACTTTGAAAAATGTAGATGACAATGCACCTGATTTAATTTTAAATAAGAATAATACGTTTGTTATTACACAGTATAGTAAAGACAAAAAATATGGCTATGATCCTGATTATCCTGTAAATATATTTTTTAGAAATACGCAGGATGAAGCGACAAATGAGGTTCGTTTTTTGAATGCTTTAGCCGGACCAAACGGTGAAAAAATTACTTATAAAAGATTAGAAACCTGTTGTCCTTTTCCAACTAAAAGAAGCAGTATGGGCGCGGGATTTTTAAATGTATACGAATTAACTTGGGAAGGGCAAAAAAAGCCTATAATGCTTTATTTAAATATTTATGAAAAGGGAATTTTAATGGTTCCGATGGGATTGAGTTTGAAGAAGGAGTAAATAATAATTATATATTAAACCCTATATGTTAGGAATAACTCCTCTCGTTTTAATCGTTCTTCCTTTATTATTTCAAATAATATTTGGAACAATCTCTGTTTTCAGAAATTATTCTTTTAAGTTTAAAACCGTATGTATAACTAATATAGTTCTTCAATTTGTTTTCGCAATTACTTCTTATTGTATTGCTTCTTATAATTTTTCAAAATACTTTGAACAATATCCAAATTCACCAAGATGCGGAATGCCATTTGTTGGTTTAATTGGACTTACTTTTATTTCTGCTTTAATTCTTCTTGTTGTTATTGTTGTGCAATATTTTATTAAAAAAAATTACAAATAGTTAGATTACTAAAATGATCAAATCGAAATCTGCCTTTATTATTTTTTTAATTCTATTACTTCTATTATTTCCTTATCATATCATCTATTTGCAATCAGATTTTTTATCATCAATGATTCCAGGCTGGCATACCAATGTTATTGCAGGAAGAACAATTTCAAATTTAATTAAGTTCATTATTCTTTTTATAACCACAGTTTATTATTGGAAACTTTCTAAAATTACAGACAAATTAAATTTAAAAAAATTCCTTATTCATTTTTTAATGACATTTCCTGCAGTTTTTATTGGACTGCTAAGCGTTTTTGAACTATTTGATCTTCATTCTTTAGATGCTGATAGTTTTGTAAATCTTATACAAATAATTGTCTTTATAAATATTTGCATTAACATTCTATTTTTTACTGGACAAATTTTGTTTGGATTACATTACCAAAAACTAAAAAAACAATTGCGATAAATAAAATGGTTCAAAAAGAGTTTATTATACGAAGAGGAATTACAGATAACTATCCTCGAAAATTATTCATTAATGAAAACGAGTTAAAATTCGAGAGTAAAGATCTAAGAAATGATTCATTTGTTACCTTCAAAAAAGATCAAATTTTAGAATATAGTTACGGAGTAAAGTGGATGCAATATAAATTTACTTTTGGACGTGAGTATATAATTTCAATTCGAAGTAATGATAATCAAGTTATCAAGATTAATTTCAAAACTTACTTTGGCAGAAAGAAAGACGAATATCATAAACTTTGTAATGACATATTATTATCACTTTGGGATTTTTATTTTGGAGATTTAACTTCAAATTATATCCAGAAATCTGAACAAGGCGAAGAATTCAAAATTGGTGAAGTTATTTTTAATAAAGATGGTTTAAGCATAATTAGCAATTCATCTTTAAAACAAAAAAACGTACTAATTCCGTGGGAAAAAGTTCGAACTAAAAGATATTCAACCTATTTCGCTATTTATTCTAAAGATGATGCAGTTAATGTTAATCGTGGTTACAGCTATTTAAATGACTGGAATACTACAGTTTTGTTAAATGTATTAAATGCTGTATTAGCAAAAAAGAATATTGTTAATGATTAATCCTCGTTAGCATGAGCGGGACGCTCGCGTTAACAGCGCATTGGTAACAAGCTGGCAAAAGAAAAAATCAAAAAAATCGAATTCAAAACTTACTGAATTTGTAACTTTACAAATAAGCATTTCTATATGCTTCTAACACTCTTGTTTCTTATCGAAACAAATAAAATTTAATCAAATGGAACAATCAAAAAAATATAAAATTGAAGCTCCAAGTTTCGATTTACAGCAATATTTAAACAGAATCAATTTTTCAGAAGAAATTAAATTAGACTTATCTGGAATAAAAAAACTGATGCAAAGTCAGATATTTAGTGTGCCTTTTGAAAATCTTGATGTACAGGCAGGTAAAACAATTTCTCTTCTTGGTGATGATATTGTAAGCCACATCGTAACTAAAAATCGTGGCGGCTATTGCTATCAGGTTAACGGAATCTTTTCTTTATTACTTCAGGAAATTGGTCTTCCACATTATTATATTGCGGTACGTCCATTGGTTAATCCTATTCCAAATGCTAAAACGCATTTAGCAATTATTGCTGAAATTGAAAATGAAGATTATTTGATTGATTTAGGATTTGGAGGTAATAGTATTAGAGAACCTTTAAAACTGAGTCAAATTGGAACTGAAATTCAGCAGGATTTTGACACTTTTACTTTGGTAAAAACAGAAGATGATGACTATTTACTGCAAATAAAAATTGGAAAAGAATGGTCTGATTTATATTCGTTTGATTTAACTCCTCAACGATGGATCGATTTTAAACCTGCCAATCATTACAATTACTCGCATCCTGATTCATTTTTCACACAAAACTTAATTGTGGTTTTACAGAACCCGTTAGGCAAAAAAATACTATTTAAAAATTCGATAAAATCAGTAACAAACGGAGTTACTGAGCTTATTCCTTTTGAAGATGATCAATTGGATAATATTTTAAAAACCGAATTTAATTTGACGGTATAATAACTCTTGTGTAGAAACTCTTACTAAAAATAAAGAAACCGATTGCGTACAGAAAAGTATTACATATTTAACAATTATTGCTCTTAAAATAATCTTAAATCTTCATCTGCTATTCATAAATCATAACTACCTTTGCAGGGCAAAAAAATAATTTTATGAACTTACAACATATTCCACAAATTAAGCATACTGACAGCGGGAATTTCTTTTTATTGGCGGGACCTTGCGCTATTGAAGGAGAGGAAATGGCTCTTAGAATTGCTGAGAAATTAGTTGGTATTACCGACAATCTTAAGATTCCTTATGTTTTTAAAGGATCATTTAAAAAAGCAAACCGTTCCAGAATTGACAGTTTTTCTGGAATTGGGGACGAAAAAGCTTTAAAAATTTTAAGAAAAGTTTCTGAAACTTTTCACATTCCAACAGTTACAGATATTCATACTAACGAAGATGCTGACATGGCAGCACAATACGTTGATGTTTTACAAATTCCGGCATTTTTAGTGCGTCAGACTGATTTAGTTGTGGCAGCTGCAAATACGGGAAAAGTGGTAAACTTGAAAAAAGGGCAATTTATGAGTCCTGAAAGTATGAAACATGCTGTACAAAAAGTATTAGACTGTAATAACGAAAATGTTGTCGTTACAGATCGCGGTACTATGTTTGGTTACCAAGACATGATTGTTGATTTTAGAGGAATTCCTACTATGCAGCAATATGCAACAACGGTATTAGATGTTACGCATTCTTTACAACAGCCAAACCAAACTGCCGGAGTTACGGGCGGAAGACCTGATATGATCGAAACTGTTGCTAAAGCTGGTATTGCAGTTGGTGTTGACGGAATTTTTATCGAAACACATTTTGACCCTGCAAACGCAAAAAGTGATGGCGCTAACATGCTTCATTTAGACTATTTTGAAGGTTTAATGAATAAGCTTGTTGCTATCAGAAAAACAGTTAACTCATTTTAAATTTAATACATTACGTTCATTGAAAACAAATATTTTAGTTTTCTTCTTATTGTGTTTTTCATTAAACACTTTTGCTCAGGAAGAAATACCTGTACAAAAATATACTGCTCACAACAAAGGTAAATTCTTTGTAATGTGGGGTGGTAACAGAGAAAGTTACTCAAAATCTGATGTAACTTTTACTGGAAAAGATTATAAGTTTAGAGTAGAAGATATGTCTGCTCATGATAAACCAAAAGGATGGCATGTTGATTATATCAACCCTGCTAATATGACAATTCCTCAAACGAATTTGAGATTGGGTTATTTCTTTAGTGATCACTATAGTGTTACAATTGGTGTAGATCATATGAAATATGTAATGGCTCAGAATCAAACAGCAAAAGTTAATGGTTATATTAATTTACCTGCGAATGATCCTGCTGCTGCTCTTTACAATGGAGATTACGTTAATAGACCTGTAGATATGTCTTTAAATGGTGCTATTGAAGGTGGTTATGACATGGGGGTTACTA
Organism: Flavobacterium sp. FG68; assembly: GCF_057808895.1. Taxonomy (NCBI): domain Bacteria; kingdom Pseudomonadati; phylum Bacteroidota; class Flavobacteriia; order Flavobacteriales; family Flavobacteriaceae; genus Flavobacterium; species Flavobacterium sp. FG68. The sequence continues at coordinate 55,553 of NZ_JBMDIY010000021.1, read as the reverse complement.
ATCCAAATGGACCTGCTTTTTTAATGTACGAGCATACAGATGGTTTGAATTACATTAATACAGAGGTTTCAAGATTTGATGATATTTCGAAATTGTTCAGTCTTCCAAATATTGACAAAGTACAGATTAACTTGACTGAAGGATTAGGAGCCGGTATTTTATATCCTAAAACCAATACTACTCTTTTAGGAAAAGAACGACATGATGATTTTCATGTTTCTGGTTACGGTATTTCTGCAAAAGCGGGTCTAAATATTACTTTCTTCAAACATTTCTACCTTCAGGGAGAACTAAAAGGCGGTTATATCGATATGCACGATATTAAAACTACTGTAAGTAACGATGATAAGGCTTCACAGCACTTTTATTACTTTCAAAGAATTATTGCTGTTGGAGGAATCTTTAGAATCTAATATTTCTTCAAAAATATATTTTAAAAATAGTTATCATTTATTTGGTAACTATTTTTTTTATTGTTTACTTTGCAACTCAAAGTACTTTATTTACTATTTGAAAACATCATGAAAAAACAAAAATATATTTTCCTTATCATCACATTCGCACTAAGTTTTGGCTTGGCGTTATTTGTGGCTATGAAAGTTTTCCCCAATAATCCGTTTTCAAAAACAAAATCTGAAACAAAGACGGAAAGGAAAATTGAATCGAGTAAAATTCAGGAAGGAGATATTATATTTCAAACTTCACAATCTCCTCAATGCGAAGCGGTACGAATTGCAACTAATTCTAAATTTTCTCATTGTGGAATTATTTACAATGTAAACGGAAATTGGTTTGTTTTTGAAGCTGTTCAGCCTGTAAAACTTACGCCGTTTGATGAATGGATTCAGCACGGAAAAGACAATAAATATGTGGTAAAGCGATTAAAAAATGCTGATAAAGTTTTGACTCCGACTGTTCTTGAAAAAATGAAAGAGTACAGCCAGCAGTTTGATGGAAAAGAATATGACGCTTATTTTGAATGGACAGATACTAGAATTTATTGTTCTGAATTGGTTTGGAAGATATATAAAAACGCCGCTGGAATCGAGCTTTCAAAACTAAGAGAATTGAAGAGTTTTAATTTAGAAGACCCAAGAGTTCAAAAAATATTAAAAGAAAGATATGGCAATGAAATTCCGTTAGAGGAAAAAGTGGTTGCCCCTTCTGACCTGGACGATTCAAATTTGCTTAAAACTATAATTGATAATTATTAAAATTCGACAAAAAAGCTAATTTTAAAACCAATTAGCTTTTTTATTTGATTATTCACTTTGAAACTCAAAGAACTTTTAACTAACCAAGTATGAGAGATTATTTAATTGAAAAATTATACGAAACCACTAAAAAGCCTTATCAGAAGTATTTTAAGAAAAATGATCCGTGGGAAATCAATAAAACCGAATTAATGAATTTCCCAAAAGATAGTTTGGGGTATGGTTTAGGAAATTTTCTCTACAAACATCATTTTGATATTCAGGAAAAACTGGAGGATCATGATATTATTCATGTTTTAACCAATACTGGAATTTCTGTTTATGAAGAAATCGGGATGCAGTATTACCTTCTTGGAAATGGAAAAAGAAGCTTGTATTTGTTTATGGTTATTTTAACTGGGACAATATTTTATCCTAAGAAAATAAAATATTTCATGGAGCAATTTAAAAGAGGAAAACAAGCACATTCGTTCTATTATTTGGATTTTTCAAAAATGCTTTTGATACCTATCGAACCTATTCAACAAACATTTAAAATTTAAAACTTATGAAAACAATCAACCATAAAACATTTGAAGAAAAACAATCTACTGAATTAGCAATTGGGTCTTTCATCATCATTACAATACTATTCATACTTTATATTGTTACAAACCAAAGCCCGAACATTCTTGTAATTGCCTGGCCATTTGCATTTTCAGCCATAATTGTAAATGCTATAATGTTCATTCACTTAACAGACCGGTTTATTCATCTTCCTGAACAAAGAAGAGATATTGCGGTTAAAATTTTAATTCTGCTTTCTAATATTCCAATTACGTTTTTTTACTACTTACTAGTAATGAAAAATTAAAATTTAGAATTTCATCTAATAAAAAAGCTGCGAGTATAAACTCGCAGCTTTTAGATATATCGATTTTAAAAATCTTAGTTTGCAGAAGGAAGAATAATTCCTGTTTGGTCAATTAAATAAAGTAACGAAGTCATTGTTGCTGCTCCAAGTTCTAATTCTCTTTTATTGATGGCATCAAATTTATCGTTTGCTGCATGGTGATAATCAAAATAACGCTGAGAATCTGGTTTTAATCCTGCTTTAACAATTGCTTTAGACGTCAAATGATTAATATCAGAACCTGCATGTCCAATTGTAAAACTATGTACTAAATAAGGCTCAAAAAAGTCTTTAAACCCTTGTATTTTTTTCAAATTTGCATCATCAGCTTCAATAGAAAATCCTCTTGGAGAAAATCCGCCTGAATCACTTTCTAATGCAAAAATATGGTTTTCATTGTTTTGTTTTGAAAGCTCTTCGTACTTAGCACCACCTTTTCCACCATTTTCTTCGTTCATAAATAATACTACACGAATTGTATTTTTTGGTTTGTAATTTAAGTTTTTAAGAATACGGATAGCTTCCATACTTTGTACTACTCCTGCTCCATCATCATGAGAACCATCGGCTAAATCCCAAGAATCTAAGTGTCCGCCCACAACCATAATGTTTGATGGGTTTACAGATCCTGTTAATTCTCCAACTACGTTATGAGATAATACATCTGTCAATGTTTCGCAAGATTGTTTGAAATAAAATTTTACAGCTGGATTTACTTTTAAAGTTTTACTTAATAATTCAGCTCCATTTGTACTAATTGCTGCGGTTGGAATATATTGCTCTTTTGGCAAATCACCATAACTCTGCGCTCCTGTATGAGGGAAATCGTCTAAACGTAAATTCATTGAACGAACAATTGTTCCCACAGCTCCTAGTTTAGCAGCTTCTTTTGCACCGGCATATCTTTGGTCTACACACGCACCATATGAAGTAAAAGTTTCGATATTTTCAGGATTCATTGGTCTGTTATAAAAAACAATTTTTCCTTTTACTTTATCAGCACCTAATTCGTTCAATTCTTTAATTCCCTGCACTTCAATTATTTCTGCTGTAAGTCCAGTTTTTGGAGTAGCAACAGATCCGCCTAATGCACAAATTGGCACAGCAGTTTTTACTTTTCCATCTACGATAAAAGCAGTTTCTTTTTCACCGCGAACCCAGTGAGGAACCATAACTTCCTGCAGATAAACTTTATCAAGTCCAAGAGTTTCTAATTGTCTTTTTGTATACTCAACAGCTTCTGCAGCACCTTTTGATCCAGATAAACGGCTTCCGATATCATTTGAAAGATATTCTAACCAAGAATAACATTTAGCTTCGGTTAAAGCTTTTTTATAAAATAATTTAATGTTTTTTTCATCATTTGACTGAGCAAAAGATGCGGTCAATCCATTTAAAACTAATGCAGTTAAAAGAATCGTTTTTTTCATAATTTTAATAACATTTTGGGGTTATGTTGCTTTTTTGGCTTCTCTTACAAAGAAACAAAATTCTGTAGAACTGTCAGAGTTTTTTCGCAGCCTTTTCTCAAAAAAAAACTCTAATTATAAACCTTTTTTGTTCATAATTAGAGTTTTTCTTATTTTCTTTAAAATAATGTTACTTTACTTCGATAATCTTATTTTTTGTACCGATTCCGTTTTCATTAAAAGGCTCAATTGTAAAATAATACTTTGTTCCTTTGTCTAAACCTCTAAAATCGTACGTGTTATCTCCATAAACCATAATACTGTTGTATAATTTATCCGGAGTAATTCCGTAATAAATATTATATCCTACAGCATCATTTTGTTTTTTCCACGAAATCATAGCGTTTCTTGAATCTGCTTTATTTCTGTCTACTTTAAAAGATGAAATTGCTTTTGGTTTTTCTGATAATCCATTTCCAAAAACCCTGAAATCAGAAATGGCAAACAAGCCAGATGCATTGTGAATGTTAACCATTTTGATGTAACGCGCTTTAAACGATTTTGTTAATTCAACATAATCATGTGGAGCATCTTTATCATTTTTAGATTTATCTACAACCAAAGTCCAGTTTTGTGCATCATCAGACATGAATATTTTATACTGATAATAAATATCCATTGCCTTATTATACTGAGTTGCTTTATGATCTGCATAATTGATCTGCAGCGCCTTAATTTCCATTTGACGGCCTAAATCCATTTGAAGCCATTCGTCCGGATTGCCTGTTTTAGCAGACCAATAGGTTTGGATATTTTCATCGGTTAAATTTTCAGGACCATAACAAAATTTCTCGTAGACTTTTTTTCCGCCATTATCCATTCTGTGTGTTTCAACTTCTAAACATTCCTCAGAAGAAGAAACCGTTACAGGCTTTTTATAAGAAAGCAGCATCCATCCAGATGAAGCTCCTTTTGTCTGGTCACGATTACCAGTTGGAAGAACGATTGGAAAATCTCCATAAGACGTTATCGAATACATGACATCATCTTTATCAAAACCAGCCGGAAACATATCGATACGACGCTCAAAACGATCTTTTATAGATATTTTACATGTTCCTGTGTTCCAATAATTTCCGTAATTATCTGCAAAAGTATTTCCGTGTCCCGCACCAATTACAAATCCGCCCGGTTTATACGACATTGGATTGTGTTTTTGATACGTAAATGGTCCTAACGGATTATCTCCAACATGAACTCCGTTTGCATAACCTTTAAATTCGGTTGCCGGAGCGCCATATTGCATATAATATTTTCCATTGTGTTTTGTCATCCATGCTCCTTCAATAAAATTTCCCCAAGGTGCCGGTTCCATGTCATTATTTGGGCCAAAACGTTCCCAGCCGTGAGCTGCAGGATCTAAAATAGCAACTTCTTTGATCTGTCCATACGGGCGCTGAATATCTTCTACTTCTGTTGCTTTGTATAATTGTGCATAATCTGCCTGATTTCCTTTTGGAAGCCATGTATTGTAATCAACTTCAGTACCTACAAGCGGCAGTTTTCCGCTTGAACCATAATACATATATACTTTCTTATCATCATCCTGAAAAATGGTAGGATCCCAAGTTGGCAGCATAGCTTTGTCTACGTGACGTGTCCATCTTCCCGATTTTGGGTCGGCAGTTTTCCAAATTGGATGATCTCTATTCCATGTTGAACCCACATAAAATAAGGTATCGTTTACAACCCACGCCGCAGGTGCACATTGATCATCGTCGCCGGGTTTTCTTTGAAAACTTCCGTAAACGAAATTCCAATCTGACATGTCTTTACTCCAAAAGAAACCTGCCTGATTGGTAGCAAATAAATAGTATTCGCCTTTATAAGTGATAATTACAGGATCAGCACTTGAACGGCGCGATTCAGGAATTCCGTTATGATTGTGAGTCGTAAAATTATAGCCAATATTAATTGGGTTACAATATGTCGTTGCGGGTTTATTTGGGTCAAACCAATCTGTTTTTCCGGGAATATTAGCTTTTTGCGACCAAATACTTGTTGTACAGGCAGCTAAAAGCAATAGGAATATCTTTTTCATTTGTATTCTTTTTAAGTTTATATAGAATTCAATCTCTTAGTAAAATGATGATGAAAATCTATTTTTTTTCTTTTAATCTTTCGCTTAAAAGTTCAGGTTCGTTTGTGGTAATGTAATTGAATTTATTCGCTATAATCCAATCCATATCAGCGGCTTCGTTAACTGTCCAGGCATTTAGAATAATCTTATTTTCTTTTGCTTCCTTAATCCATTCGGGATGTTTTTTAAACACTGAATAATGATAATCGACACCTGAAATATTATCTGCTTTTACTTCTTTTGGAGATTTATTTCCTTCTAAATACTGTAAAACGGTTTTCTGGTCAACTTGTCTAATTTGTTTTAGAATTTCATAGTCGAAACTTATATAGCAGGTGTTTTTATCTGCTTTTAGCTTTTTAATGATTTCAACAGACATTAACGCCGTTTTTTGTCCTCTTTCTTTACTAATTTCCGAAGGTTTTATTTCGCAGACTAAAAGAGTTTGTTTGTTATTCTTTTTTCCTTCTGAAATGTATTCGTGTAATGTTGGGAGTTTTTCTCCATTAGAAAGTTTAAACTTTATTAAGTCAGCATAATTGGTTTGTTCGATAAGCAATTTGTTATAATGCGCATCGTGATTGATTACAAGCGAATCATCTGCAGTTCTCCAAACGTCAAATTCTGAACCGGGTAATTTTAAATCAATGGCATGTCTTAAAGATGCGATCGAATTTTCAGGAAGGTTATTTTTTTTCCATGCGCCGCGATGTGCCACTATTGCATTCTCCTTTACACAGCATGATTGAAAAACAATTATTACTGCTAAAAAAAGTAGTATTCTGAGTGCTTTAATAGTCTTCATTATTTTAAAATTATGTTTTATAAAAATGTTGTTTTATAAAAAAAGCCCTCCGTCAACCAAACGGAGGGCCTTACTAATCAATAAACCAACTATTTAGTTAACTCAAAACTAACTTTCTTGTCGGCAGTTGAATTTCCTCCAACGAAAATATCGAACTGTCCAGGTTCTGCTGCGAATTGCAAATCAGAATTATAAAATTTTAAATCTTCAACAGTAATATCAAAACTTACTGTTTGTTTTTCACCTTTTTTAAGTGCTATTTTTTGGAAACCTTTCAATTCTCTAACTGGTCTTGTTACTGAACCAACTAAATCTCTAATGTATAATTGAACTGTTTCTTTTCCGTTAAAATTTCCTGTATTTGCTACATCAACCGTTACCTTTAGTTTTCCGCTGAAATTCATTTTATCAGAAGAAATTTTAAGGTTTGAATAATCAAAAGTCGTATAGCTTAAACCAAATCCGAATGGGAATAATGGTTCGTTTCTTTCGTCAATATAGTTTGATCTGAATTTTTCGAATTTTCCTTCTGTATTAGAAAGTGGTCTTCCTGTATTTTTGTGTGCGTAGTAAATTGGTAACTGCCCTACACTTCTTGGGAAAGTTGTTGTTAATTTTCCAGAAGGATTTACATCTCCAAATAAAACATCTGCAATTGCGTAACCCGCTTCCGTACCAGCAAACCAAGCATTTAAAATTGCAGGAACAGTTTTTTCTTCATCAGTAATTACTAACGGACGTCCGTCAAATAAAACTACAACAACTGGTTTTCCAGTTTTTAATAATGCATTTAATAAATCTTTTTGTGCTTGTGGAATTTCTAAATTCGTACGGCTGCTTGATTCTCCGCTCATTTCTGCAGATTCTCCAATAGCAGCAATAATTACATCAGATTGCTGAGCAACTTTTACAGCTTCTGCTAATAATTCTTCTTTTGAACGTGCATCACGGTGTAATGTTTTTCCAAACATTGTTGCTTTAGTTTCAAATTCTTCGTCGTAATCTAAATTACTTCCTTTAGCATATAAAACTTTTGTTGATGATCCTGCAACTTCTTTAATTCCTGCCAATAATGAAACGGCATTTTCCATTCTTGTAGCCACACTCCATGTTCCCGGCATGTTTTCTTTAGCATCTGCCAAAGGTCCGATTAAACCAATAGTTCCTGATTTTTTAAGAGGTAATAATTGGTTTTGATTTTTTAATAAAACCAATGATTGTGCAGCAATTTGACGTGCTTCTTTTCTGCTGTCTGTTGTGAAGATCTCCGTTTTAGCTCTTTTTTCGTCGCAATATTTATATGGATCCTGGAATAATCCTAAGTCATATTTTGCTTCTAAAATTAGTCTAACTGCATTGTCAATTGTTTCGATAGAAACTCTTTTTTCGTCTAATGATTTTTTCAAAGTTCCTAAGAAACCTTCTCCAACCATATCCATTTCTACACCAGCGTTTAATGCCAAAGCAGAAACATCCTGAAGATTACCCATTCCGTGTTCGATCATTTCAGGGATTCCTGTAAAATCTGTTACTACGAAACCTTTAAAACCCCATTGTTTTCTTAAAACATCTGTCATTAACCATTTGTTTCCTGTTGCAGGAATTCCGTCAATTTCATTGAAAGACGCCATAACTGAGCCTACTCCAGCGTCAACAGCTGCTTTGTAAGGTGGAAAATAATCGTTAAACATTCTGATATGACTCATGTCAACTGTGTTGTAATCACGACCTGCTTCTGGTGCACCATATAATGCAAAGTGTTTTACACAAGCTAAAATGGAGTTGTTTTTTGAAAGGTCATGCTGTTGGTATCCGTTTACCATTGCTTTTGCAATCTGGCTTCCTAAGTACGGATCTTCTCCTGAACCTTCAGAAACTCTTCCCCAACGCGGGTCGCGAGAGATATCTACCATTGGCGAAAATGTCCAGTTGATTCCGTCTGCACTTGCTTCTTTTGCTGCAATCTGCGCACTTCTTTCAATTAAAGCCATATCCCAAGTACAAGATAATCCTAACGGAATTGGGAATGTTGTTTCGTAACCGTGAATAACGTCCATACCAAAAAGTAATGGAATTTTTAAACGGCTTTGTTCGACAGCAATTTTTTGTACTTCTTTAATTTTTTGTACTGATTTTATATTGAACAAACCGCCCACTTTTCCTTCTGCGATATTTTTTGCAACATTTGAGCTGTTTGCCTGTCCTGTTGTAATATCACCAGATGTTGGTAAATTTAACTGTCCTAATTTCTCTTCTAATGTCATTTTTGACATTAATTCTGCTACAAACTCTGACTTAGGTTTAATTTTCACTGTACTTTTTGTGCTCTTTTTTTGAGCGTAACCCAAAACAGCACATCCTAAAAAAAGTAAGACTAATTTGTTTTTCATTCTATAATATTTATTTGTTCGTATTCGATTTTTTCTGTTTCAACATCCAGTCATAAATTTCGGGATTGTCGTAAACTCGTGTCCAGCTGTCGTGTCCAGCATCATCAAAAATAGTTAACTGAACGTCTTTTGCATTACATTTTTTTAATTCTTTGTAAACGCTTATGGCATAATCTACTTTTACCACATCATCTAATAATCCGTGGAAAATTCTGGTTGGAATATTGGCTATTTCACAAGTTTTCTCTAACTGAATTAAATCTACAAAACCAGCGACAGGTACGTTTGCGGCAAATAGATCCGGATGTGCAAAAGCCAAATTCCACGAAGCCCAGCCTCCTGAGCTCAAACCAGTAACATATATTCGTTCTGAATCAATTTTGTTTTCCTTCTGAATTTTTAAAATCAGTTCGTAAATTGATTCTGTATCCCAATTCTCCTCTTCTTTGCATTGCGGCGCTAAAATATAAGCGTCTAACTGATGCGTTTTTAAATATTTAAAAGGACCATGAATTTTTACTTTTTCAATGTCTGTCCCTTTTTCTCCATCACCTGAAATAAAAACTATTAATGGCTTTTTATCTTTTGTATTGGCTGGTTTATGCAATATGTAGCCTAATTCATTATTCGTTACAATAACTGTTTTTATTTTTCCGGTGGTTTCACTTTGTGCAAAACTTAATGCAGAAATAAACAGCAGTGCTAAACCTAGTTTGTATTTCATAATAGATTATTTCTTAAATACCGTATTTTCCAGATGTAAATCCAAGTTTTTTTAGACCTTGTTTTACTTCTGGTGCATTCATGAATAACTTCCACAATAAACCAGTTCTGTAGTTTTCTATCATTACTACTTCAGGTCCTTGATCAATAGCTAAATAACGTTTTGCAACCCAATTGTTTCCTAAACTTAGAGCGTCATAAAAACCAGCTTCTCCCCAAGTTTCTTTTTTATGATTGTCATATAAGTTTCGGATTACTGCCATTGATTCTTTTGGTGTGTATACTATAGAACTTATTGCTGCAGTTGGTGAAATAACTTCCTGATCATTACTTGGCATGTGGGCATTATAACCAATAGATCCATCAGGATTTCTTGAATAAGATGCTGTTAATCCCCAATAATCTGCTCCGTAACCTTTTACTTTCTTTGGGTTTTCTATTGCGTATTGGTAATTTATTTTGGTTTGATTTACGTTCAAATCCCAATAATTCGCGTATTTATCTTTCAATTGATTTGGATCTAAACCAACATAAGAATAATGTGCCCAAAATAAAGGACCTCCAAATTCTTCTGCTCCATTGTGTTTTAAAACTAACGGAATGTTATATTTTGTTTTAGAAGAAACAATTCCACCGCTTCTCGCCCATCCTTCGTGATATGCTTTTGCATCTATTGTATGCGTTGGAGATGAAGCTGCCATAACGTAGGTAATCAAACATTCATTATATCCTTGTAGTGGAAAATTCATTTCCCAAGCATAACTTGGCGACCAGTGCCAGTATAAAACATTTTTATTGTTTGTATACCACTGCCAGTCAACGCCTTTCCAAAGTACATCGTATTTTTGCGCTACAGCTTTTTCTTTTTCAGAGCCATCTTTAAGATATTCACGAACTGTAATCATCCCTGCAACCAAGAATGAAGTTTCGACTAAATCGCCGCCATTATCCTTGGTTCCAAAAGGTTTTACTTTTCCTGTATTTCCATCGATCCAATGTGACCATGCGCCATGAAAACGATCTGCTTTGCCTAAAAAATCTGCAATTTTGTTAAGTCTTTCTACTCCTTGTTCTTTTGTGATATAACCTTGAGACATTCCTGAAACCAAGGCCATTAATCCAAAACCTGAACCTCCTGTTGTAACGATATTTGAATCGTTTTCAGGATAAACTCCGTCTGGATGAAAACGTTCTCTGGCTAATCCGGAATTTGGTTCTGCATAATCCCAGAAGTATTTAAAAGTTTGTTTTTGAACAGCATCAAGAAGCTGTTCATCTGTTAATGCAACACCAGAAGTATTTTCTTCTGCATTTCCTTTTGATTTCTCAGCATTGGATCCACAACTAAAAAAAGTAAAAGCTAAAAATAAAACTGAAATTCTAATCATTATAAAAATTTAAATATTGAATAAATAATCACTTCCTTCAAAAGTTTGAAGGAAGTGATTTTAAGATTTTAGTAACCGCCTGGGTTTTGAGATGAATATCCTACTGCTTGTTGAAGGAAACTAGATGGGATTGGATATAATTCGTGTTTTCCGACCACAAATGTTTTACCGTCTGCTGCCATAGCTGCCTCTGCCTGACCAGTTCTAATAATATCAAACCATCTGTCGTGTTCAAAAGCAAGTTCTACTCTTCTTTCTTTGTAGATTGCTTTTCTTACATCTGTTTGAGATACTGCAGGAGTATCACCTAAATTAGCTCTGTGTCTTACCTGATTTAATAAAGGGATAGCAGCTGCTGTCTGTCCTAATTCATTTAAAGCTTCGGCTTTCATTAATAAAACCTCAGCATATCTCAAATATCTAAGATTTGTATCTGTAAATTCCTGATTGTAAAAAGCTGATGAATATGCTTTATAATTATATCTAGGATTGCTAACTGTTGAAGCTACTTCTCTTCCATCATACAAAGTTGTTCCTCTAAAGATAATTGTTGCATTTTTTCTAACGTCACCTGGCTCATACGCATTTGCTAAACCTTCTGTTGGGGTATTGAAGCCCCAGCCCCAGCCTCCAGCTCCTCGAGGTGCTTGAGACACTGAATAATTTCCAATTCCAAATCCTGGAGAAGAAGTTCCCCCAATTCCATTAATTTCAAAAATTGATTCTGAACCAAATTCTCCTTCCTTTTTAAACTGTAAAGAATAATCTGAAACTAAAGTATATCCAGTCACTTTATCACAATTATCAACTACTTTCTGCCAGTTTTTTTGATATAAATTTACTTTAGCCAATAATGCATAAGCAGATCCTTTTGAAACTCTTGCAACATCTTTACCAGTATAAGTAGATTTTAATGGTAATGTTTCAATCGCTCTGTTTAGATCACTTTCAATAAAAGCATAAACTTCTGCCGGAGTTTTACGGGTCAACTGCATAATTTTATCGTCTGCATTTCCTGGAATTGGTAAATGATCAACAATAGGCACTCCTCCAAATCCTTTTACCAAAGTAAAATACATAAATGCTCTTAAAAATTTAGATTCACCTTCTAATCTGTTTTTTAAAGAAGGAGTTACTTTATCTAATTTTGGTAAAATTGCAAGTGCTTGATTAGCTCTATTGATACCTGCATAATTATAATCCCAAATACTTTTAAATGAAGGTGTTGAGGCATTATAAGTTAAATTGTCTAAAACATCTTTATCTGTTCCTGTATCTCCAGGATCAGAACCTTTATCTGCATCATCTGAGATAATACTTGTTGCTCCGTTCCATGCAAATGATGACATATCCCAAGATAAAAATATATTGTAAATCCCATCTATCATTGTTGTTGCGTCCTGATCATTATTAATTAACTCTGGATCAGCAGGCTTATTTTCTGTTGGATTTACATCTAAAAAATCATCTGAACATCCAGATAAAAATAGAGATGCAAGCACAAAAAGTGATATATATATCTTTTTCATAATATTAAAATTTTAAATTAGCCCCAATTACAAACGTTCTTAATGCCGGGTATGCATCCAACTCAATTCCTTGAGTTCCTTTAATCACCTCACCGTCTCCTACAACTTCAGGAGAAAAACCTGAGAATTTTTGGCTAATAAACGGATTCATTGCGTTTACGTAAATTCTGCAATAGTTAATAAATCCATCTTCGTTAAGAGGCAGTTTGTATCCTAATGTAATATTATTGATTCTAAAATAATCCGCAGATTCTAAGTAATAAGTTGATGCAACTGGAACTTGGTTAAATGGTGCAGGGTTTGAAGCATTAGTATTTGTTGGAGTCCAATAATCATTAACAAGAGATGCTTCTACATTTTCTCCATAAAAACGCTGCGATTTTTTACCATTGTAAACTTTAGCTCCCGCAGTACCATAACCATCTACAGAGAAATCAATTCTTTTATAGTTTAACCCTAATGTGATTCCGTAATTAGAACTTGGTAAAACTGTACCTACGTATTTTCTATCACGATTTTGGTCTAATGCACCCTGAGCTACTTTGTCTCCGTTTGCATTATAATAAAGCATTTGTCCATTTGCCGGATCTACACCTGCATATTCATAAATGTAGAAACTTCCAAGTGGTCTTCCTACTGATGTATTATCAAGTACTTTTGTCACCTGGCCATTTCCTAATGAACCTCCGTTAGTCGGTGCAATTTGAACATCTTTAAGTCTAGATAGTTCATTCTTATTATGAGAATAATTTCCTCCTATCCAATAACTTAAATTATCATTTATCTTGTCATCCCAACGCAGCGAAACCTCAATACCTTTATTAGATACTTCACCCACATGAGTTGGAGACTCTTTTGTAATTCCTGAAGGTGAATATGGTAAAACATTTAAGATTGCATTAGTTGTATTCTTATCATAAACATCAAAAGTTCCTTTTAATCTATTTTGAAAAAGTTCAATATCAAAACCTAAAGATGTTTCTTCTACAATTTCCCATCCTAAATTTGGGTCAATTTGTGAATTAATAGTAACACCTGTACCTCCGTTATAATCAACTCCAGAAGTAAATGACTGAACGTTCAATGGTACATCCTGATTTCCTAATTTACCCCAAGAACCTCTCAACTTTAATAAATCCAACCCTTTTATGTCAGACAAGAAACTTTCTTTAGTTACAATCCATCCTAAACCAACTGATGGAAATGTCCCCCAACGATTAGCTTCTGAAAATTGTGATGATCCGTCACGTCTTAAAGTACCTGTAAGTAAATATCTATCCATTAATTTGTATTGGAAACGTCCAAAATAAGATGCTAATCTTCTTTCGTTGATAGCTTCATCCTTATATCCTGTTACATTAGCTGCATATGGCACGCCCCCTAATGACCAATAATTAGAATTTGGATCAACATTTTTTCTATCAATAGATAATTTTTCTCTTGTACCAATTACATTGGCTTCAATACCCGCAGTAACTTCAATATCATGAATTTCACCAAATACTTTGTTATAAGTTAAGTAGTTTGATAAATTCCAATTGAAATATTGATCTCTATTTCTTGTCAATGTATTTTTATTCAAAGTGTTTGAATCATAAGCTGATTCAACTCTTGTAGGGTCTGCCGCTAGCCATAAAGCTAAATTATCAACATAATTATACTGTTTGTAAGTATAATATTCTCCATTAAACTGTGATGTAAACTTTAACGATTTAAGAATATCCCAATCTAATTTTAATCCACCCTGCAAAATGACAGTTTGTTGTTGCTCATTATTATAATCTAAAGCAACTACTGGATTTCCAACTGAATTAAATGAATCACCACTTTCAGATATAACTCCGTTATTTTCAAACGGAACACCATATTTTCCACTTGGGAAACGTACAGGCACAAGTGGAGATTGTCTGTAAGCAGAAGTAAAAGCACTTAAAGGCTTAGGTGTATTTTTTATAGAACTTACACTAAAGTTTTGCGTTAATCTAAGTTTTTCTGAAATTTTGAACTCATTATTACTTCTAAATGTAGTACGCCCATAATCAGTTCCATTCAAAATACCTTTTTCTTCGTAATTACCAGCACTTAAAAAATATTTGATATTTTCTGAAGATCCAGAAAGTGAGATATTATTTTGAGAATAAGTACCTGTTCTTGTTATCTCATCAAACCAATTCGTATTATATGGCTGATTTGTAGAAAATCTTCCGCTTGGATATTGAGCAGAAAAAGCGGCATTACTATATTGAATATATTGATCACTATTGGCCATTTTTACCTTCTTTAAAGGTGTTCTGAATCCCGTATAGCTGTCAACATCAACAACAAGTTTTCCTTTACCAGCTTTAGTTGTAATCATAATTACACCATTTGCTCCTCTTGTTCCATAAATTGCAAGGGCAGAAGCATCTTTTAAAATCTCATAAGAGGTAATATCATTTGTATTGATATTGTTGATATTATCAGTAGGCATACCATCAACAACGTATAAAGGATTTCTTCCTCCTAATGCTGTACCTACACCTCTAATAATGACAGAAGGTTTACTTCCTGGAGCATCCGAAGTTGCTACTTGTACCCCCGCAGCTTTACCCTGAATAGCTTGCGAAGCATTAAGAACCTTCATTTTAGTAATTTCCTCAGATTTGATTGAACTTACTGCTGAAGTATTATCAATCTTTTTTCTAGTACCGTATCCAATTACAACAACTTCTTTTAAAGCAGTGTCAGCTGATTCTTTTAAAGTAATTGTCATTGGTGCGGTAGTTGCCGGTACAGAAACTGGATCAAAACCTAACATAGAGACTTTTAAAATGTCTCCAGGTTTAGCATTGATGGTAAAGTTTCCGTCGAAATCTGCATCAGCAGTTGCTCTGGCATCAGATGAAGCGATAACCGCTCCGGGAATTCCCATTCCGCTGCTGTCAACTACTTTCCCTTTAATTGCTTGTGCTTGTCCAGACATATAGGCTGGCAATAATAAGAGCACAAATAAGCTAAAAATAAAATTTTTCATACAGTTTGTATTCGTTTAAGTTAGTAGAGCCAAATTAAGCAATTACAACGTTGTAGTACATCAAATACCACTACAGCATAGCTACATCATTGTGTTAAAACACAAGTGTATCCTAATGATTATCAGCACCATAAATGTTAAATTAATTTCATTAACATAACCTTATGATGTAGTAATGATGTGTTGTAATTATGTAAATTTTGATGTAGAAAAATATAAATTCTGTAAAAAACAAACTCAAATCTTACAGAGTTAATAAAAACTTGGACAGGTTTTCCTCCTGAGTCAGATTTAATTTCTTTCTGAGGCGATATCTGTGCAGTTCTACGCCTCTAAAAGAGATGTTCATCATAGGCGCAATTTCCTTCGAAGAAAGGTTCATTTTAAGGTAAACACACAGTTTTATATCCTTTGGAGTTAAATGAGGATATTTTTTAGAAAGGTTTATAATAAACTCATTATGGATTTGATTTAAATTGGTTTCAAATATTTCCCATTCGTGTTTATTAACTTCATTTATCTTGATGGCTTTTTTAATTTCGCTTTTAAGTTTATTGAAATCTTTTTCAGAATCTAAAATGCTTTGGATATTTTCAATCATTTCGCTTTGCTTAGCAATCGAAAGTGATTTCCCCGCAACCTCAGAAGATTTTGTCTGAAGTTCCAGCTCTAAAATATGTTTTTCGTATTCCTGAATATTTAATTCGTTTTCTTTTTTTAATTCCATTTCCAGAATTTCACGCTGGTGTTTTAATTCTTCGGCCTGTAATTTTAATTTTTGGGTATAACGAAGTTTATTCCATTTATAATAGAAAAACAATACTGCTCCTATTAATAACAGATAAAGAAGAATCATCCAAAAAGAGAAATACCAAGGTTGTGCAACTTTAAAATCAAAACTGGAAACTTTATCATAATTAGCCCCGTCATGTTTAAAAATTACAATGGAATGCGAACCGCTGCTTAAGTTATTTAAAACTATAGCTCCATTTGAAATTGGGATATAATTTTTGCCTTTATTAATTTGATAAAATAAATTGGGTTTGCTTGCACCGTAAATTCCGGAAATAACATTTATTCGGAGTTCTGTATTGTGTTTTATTTTCCCTTCGTTTTTCAGCAGTTCGTTATCATTGTAAGCTTCAACTTTAACGCCTTTGTTTTGTTCATTTTGATATCCTAACTGAAGTGAAATAAATCCGTCATCAAGATTTAGTAAATAATGATTCTGACTTCTAAAAATTCTCAGGTTTTCGTTAATGAGTTTTCCTTTATAATATTTCTCCTGAATAATATTCCAGATAAACTTATTGTCGTGCGAATAGATATGATATAGAATTCCATCCTGAAGAACCATAAAATGATCCTTGTCGATTGCTACAACGTCAGAAATATTTTTGAAATTGGTATTGAATAATTCATTTTCTTCTAATTTATTCGAAATAGAATTAAACGTATACCAAACGTTATTGATTAGAAAAAGTATTTCGTTTCTAAATTCAAAAATCTTAACACCAAAATCATTTTTGATTTTACTTTGCTGCGTAATATTTTCAACCTTTATAGTTTTAAAATTATCATCGAGAAAAACGCGATATAATCCGCGGTAATTATCGGCTGCCCAAATTTCATTTTTTTTATTTTGGGCTACATATTTAATTGGTTTCGAAAGATCATTTATTCTTATATTTTGTGAAAGTTTTGACGCATCATCATAAACTAAAACTCCGCTGTAAGTAGACTGAAAGTAAGTGTCGTTAATAGTACTTTTTGACAAATTCCATCCGCCGCTCACATTATTTATTTTTGCTAAAGCTCCGTTTTCATAACAAAAAGTTCCGTCATTATGGCCTATAACATATTTACTGCCAATTTTAGTAATATTCCAGCCCTGCCCTTGCGTGTTTGGGAGCATTTTAAAATTACCCGAATCAAATTCAAAAATTCCGTGATTTGAAGCTATTAGATAACCTTTATCAATTGTCGCAACTGAATATACAGATCCCAGAATTCCGGAATTATCATAAAAGAATGAAATAGGAGAATTAACCTCAACATGTGCAAGTCCGTTATCAAGACCCAGCCATAAATCTTCTTCTTTATCAAAACCAATACTTAAAACCGAATTATTCATCAGAACATTATTTCGGTCAATATTTTTAAAAGTATTATTGTTGAAATCGTATATAAAAACGCCTTTGTTTCCTGTGCCGATAACTAGCTTATTATTTTTAATAAACTTGGCTACATTAATTCCGTTAGATTTTAAAGTTTCATTTAATGGATTATTCCAGGGTTTCAAACCTCCATTTTCAACAATGAAAATTCCTTTTTTTTGTGTAAAAATATAGGTTTTGTTTTTATCCTTTTCTATCGCGTGAACAACCGTATTTTTTAAAATATTCCAGCCTTTCGGGTTTGCAATTTTGGAACCTTTCATTTTAAAAAGACCTTTATCTACTGAAGCAACATACAGATCTTTGTCAACAACGAAACAGTAAGAAATTAAAAAAGGAAATTTAATTTTTTTAATGTGTTTTCCATCATAAATAAAAACATCATTGAAAGACTGAAAATACAACGAACCATTAAACCTGAAAATTTTCCAGATTTCTTCATTGTCTTTTTCAGCAAATAAGCGAAGATTTTTGGTGATAGAAACGTAACGCATTTTACCATTTTCTCTGTACCAATATCCAAATTCTTTGTATGAACCGGAGTAAATTCGGTCTCCTTCAATTAAAATTGAGCGAATAATTGTCTTATTGGGCAGAGCATATTTTTCCCAAATAACGCCGTCATAACGCAATAAATAATGGTTATTGGCAAAATACATGGCTTTATCTTTACCCTGAGCAACATTCCAGATTTGATTATCGCCCTGATAGTCTGATTTATTATAATTTTCTACGAAAGGAAGAAGTTCTTGTGCTTGAATTTGAAAAGCAGCGAAAAACAAGAAAATTGATTTTAAAAGTATCGATTTCAAGATATTCGGTTTTAAATTCAAAGATACTGACAAATATTGATTTTTTGGATCAAAAAAAGCCTCTCGATTCGAGAAGCTTTCTTTATAACTAAAACTATTTTTTAATTTTCTAATAACTGATAAACCTGATTTGCGATTTCATATTCTTCATCAGTTGGTACAACCAGAACCTTGGTTTTTGAATTTGTTGTGCTAATTTCTCTGATTTCTTTTGAACGAATTTGATTTTTTTCGGGATCAATTTCAATTCCAAAATAATCCATATCGGTACAAATCAATTTACGCATGTATGAAGAGTTTTCACCAATTCCTGCAGTAAAAATAATAGCGTCTAATCCGTTTAAAGCTGCTGTATATGAACCTATAGTTTTTCTGATTCTGTAGGCATTCATTAATAAAGCCAATTGACAGTCTTTATTTCCTTCTTCGGCTTTAGATTCGATATCACGAAGGTCGCTGTAACCTGTTAAACCAAGCATTCCGCTTTGTTTCAGTAAAATAGAATTTACTTCATCTGGTGTGTAACCTAAATTTTTAACCATATAAAAAATAACCGATTGATCAATATCGCCGGCACGCGTTCCCATAACCAAACCATTTGCCGGGGAAAATCCCATGGTTGTATCGATACTTTTTCCATCTTTTACAGCTGTCATACTGCAGCCGTTTCCTAAATGGATTGTAATTATTTTCGACCCCTTTTCTAAATAGCCAATGGCCTTTTCTGAAACATATTTATGGCTTGTTCCATGAAAACCATATACACGAACTTTATGTTCTGTTAAAAGGAAATTTGGAATGGCGTATTTATAAGCTTCAACCGGAATTGTCTGATGGAAAGCAGTATCAAAAACGGCTACTTGTTTTGCTCCTGAAAAAATTTCTTCGGCAACATTTATCCCCACTAAATGAGCAGGATTATGAAGCGGGGCCAGTTCTGAGAGCTCTTTTATTTTCTCTTTAACTTCTTCGGTAATTATGGTTGTATTGGAGAAATAACTTCCGCCATGCACTACTCTGTGACCAACAGCTGTAATTTCTGAAGTTGTTTTTATAACTCCTTTTTCAGGATCAAGAAGCATATCTGCAACCTTTTGCAAACCAATTTTATGGGTTTGAACAGGCAGTATTTCTTCATAAGAATTTGAAGCTGTTTTAAACGTAATATTTGATGTTTCTAAACCAATTCTATCGATCATTCCGGTACAAATTACTTCGTTTTCCGGCATAACCATTAATTGGTATTTTATGGATGAACTTCCTGAGTTTATAATTAGTATTTTCATTTTTTATGTTTTTGCCACAAAGGCGCTAAGTCACTAAGTTTATTTTAATCTCTAAGACATTTTTTTGTTGAGATTAGCACGCGGATGACGCGGATTTACTTCGTAAAGACGCGGATTAAAACGGATTTTTATTCTATCAAAAATAAAATCTGTGTAAATCTGCGTTTTCGCGGTAGCGAATCAGTCTCATCCGCGTTCTATTTTTTAATTTTTAATTCCAAATTTTTAATTGATTATAATCCCTGCGCTTGTATTGCCGTAATCACAACCGTATTGATTATATCATCGACTGTACAGCCTCGGCTTAAATCATTTACAGGCTTATTTAAACCTTGTAACATTGGACCAATTGCCAAAGCTCCTGTTTCTCTTTGTACGGCTTTATAAGTATTATTTCCGGTATTTAAATCAGGAAAAATAAGTACGCTTGCCTGCCCTGCAACTTCAGAATCCGGCATTTTGCTTTTTCCAACCGCGCGGTCAACAGCTGCATCGTATTGAATTGGTCCTTCAATTTTTAAATCAGGACGTTTTTGTTTTACGATTTCGGTTGCCGTTCTCACTTTATCTACTTCATCTCCTTTTCCTGAAGCTCCCGAAGAATAAGAAAGCATGGCGATTTTTGGCTCAATTCCGAAAGCTGAACTTGATTCTGCTGATGAAATGGCGATTTCTGCCAATTGTTCAGCAGTTGGGTTTGGATTAATGGCACAATCTCCAAAAACAGAAACCCTGTCTTCTAAACACATAAAAAATACAGATGAAACTACAGATGAATTTGGTTTTGTTTTGATGAATTGAAGTGCTGGTAAAATAGTATGCTGTGTTGTATGTGCCGCCCCCGAAACCATTCCGTCTGCGTGGCCTTTGTACACCATCATCGTTCCGAAATACGAAACATCTTCCATTAAATCCCTGGCCATTGTAATACTTACGTTTTTAGCTTTTCTAAGCTCATAATACGTATTGGCGTAATCTTCGTAAAGTTCAGATTCTTTAGGATTTATAATATTTACTTTTGAAAAATCAAGGGTGATTCCTAATTCAGTAACTTTATTTTCAATTTGCTTTTTATCTCCAATAATCGAAATATCAACTACATCCATTGCCAAAAGCCTTGAAGCTGCAATAATAATCCTGTCATCATTTCCTTCCGGAAGAACGATGTGCTTGCGATGCTGTCTGGCTCTTTTAACCATATTGTATTGAAACATTTTTGGCGTCATGCCTTCTGCTTCAAAAGTGATTAATCTTTCGGATAAAGCGTCATTATCAACATATTTCTCGAATGTTGTTATTGAGGTTTCAATCTTGTGCGTATTGTTAGCGTAGATTTCAGATTTAATAGATCCTATTTTGTTTGTAATGTGATACGTTCCGCCATCAACAGCAATAATTGGAACAATGGCCGAAAGCCCTTCTATAAGCTTTAAAATACTTTCTTCCGGAACAATATTTCCGGTTAGAATGATTCCTGAAATAGTTGGGTAATTTGCAGATTCATTTGCCTGTAAAGCTCCCAGAATAATATCAGATCGATCTCCTGGCGTAATTACGAGCGCGTTATTATTTAAATGAACCAAATAGTTATGCAATTGCATAGCTCCCACACTAAAATGGCCAATTTCATTATTCAGGTAATTTTCTCCAAATAACACTTTTGCGTTAAGTTCATTTACAATTTCCTGCATGGTAGGATTGTTTAAACTTGAAACCAGCGGAATTGTATTTACTAAAACATTTGGAGGAAGGCTTTTTTGCAGGCTTTTGGTAACTAATTCAATATTTTCGGGCTGTACTTTATTGGCAAAAACAGATAAAACTTCAACCTCTTTTACTTTAAAAGAATCGTAAACCAGATACAAACTATCAACCAGTTCTTCTAAAGTTTTACCAATTCCTGAACCAATAATTATGGTTGGAATTCCGAGGTTTTTTGCAATTAAAACATTCAAATCTAATTCAATAGAAGTTCCTTCACCGGTAAAACTCGTTCCTTCAACCAAAACAAAATCAAATCGTTCTTCCAGTTTTTTATATTTCTCGATAATCAAATCCAGAACCTCTCCTATTTTACCTTTATTTTTCTTTTTAATCAGTTTGCTTTTTGTGATAGCATACGCATCTTCAAAATGAATATCAAGGTTAAAATAAGACAAAACTGTTTCGATATGATTATCTACTTCACCATCCACAAAATCTTCGATTATAGGCCTGAAATAACCTACTTTAGCCGTTTTACCAATCAAAATACTCATTAAGCCAAGTGTAATTATCGACTTTCCGCTGTTTTGATCGCTTGTGGCTATATATATCGCTTTACTCATAATTATTTATATTATTCTAAATATTAAATCCACACAAAATCATTTTTTTCTAAATTGAAATAAACATTAAAACCAACGTCTTTTCTTGAAATAAATGATTAATCCCAACACTAACAAAAACATAATGCCCATTACTACAAAATAGCCGTTTTCTGTTTTCAGTTCCGGCATATTTTCGAAATTCATTCCATAAACTCCAACTATAAAAGTCAGCGGAATAAATATGGCTGAGATTATAGTTAAAGTTTTCATGATTTCATTCATTTTCCGGCTTTGTTCCGAAAAATAAAAATTAGAGGCACTTTCGAGCGCGCTCATATCTGATTCTATTTGTTCCAAAAGTTCTAAACTTTTTTGATGAAGTCTGATAAAGAAATTAAACGTTTCTTTCTGAATCAGACCGTTATTTTCATCGTCATCTTTAATTGTTTTTAGATAATACAAAGAATCCCGAAGCGGAACTATTGAACGTTTTAGAAAATTAAAATTATCTCTGTGGTTCTCAATTTTTTCTAAAATTACAGGATCAGCTCCTTTTTTAGTCAAATTGATTAATTCTTCGATCTTCTCTTCTTCATCTTCAATTGTAATGTAGAAGTTTTCCATAACGGCATCTAAAAGTAAATACAGCAAATAATCTACTTTTTTAGTCCTTACAATTCCTGCATGTGTACGAAGGCGCTCGCGAATGTGGGTAAAGAAATCACTTCGTTTTTCCTGAAATGAGATTAAAATTCCGTCTTTTAAAATAAAACTAATTTGTTCTACGCTTATATTATCTGAATATTCAGAAGGCAAAAGCGATTTTATATTAAAGAATAAAACATTTTGTTGTTCTTCTAACTTAGTTCTTTTGGTGGTATTTAGAATATCGGCAAGTAAAAAATCATCCAGCTTAAAATGTACACCAATTGTTTTAATAAGATTGATGTCATTTAGTCCATGAATATTCAGCCAGTTATTTTTAGAATAATCAAAACAGGAATTTAAAGCAAGAACTGTAAACTTTTCATATTCAACAACATCGGCATCATCATAAACAAAAAGCTGCATTTCGGCTTCATGTTCTTTATGCGAGCCAGTATATTCTAAAGTAATGTGTTGGAGCTTTCTTCCTTTTTTGTATTTAATCTTTCTCATTCAAAAAAATTTACAATAGTAATATTACGAAAAAGAATCTGAATGGGAAATGACAATTATCATTTTGTAAAAAACCTCGTAAATAGACGCACTGCAGTGCGTCTCTACGATAAATAACGCGCATAAAAAAACAAATAATTGGTTTTAATCCTTATAATCACATACAGATACAGTGTAAGGCAAATTAGTAAATACACCATTTTCTACTTTATAAATATCTGGAGTCACAATTTTATCTTGTCTTATTTCGGTCTTTATATTTTGAAAACTAAAAGTTCCAGAAACTAATCTTTTCTTTGGATCCATAGCTGTAATTATAATTTTTCCAGAACTAGGCTCATGTTCATAATAAGTTTTACCATCAATTAAATATGCATTGATAAATAATGCTTCAATGGGAGTTAATTGAATTTCGTCTTTTGGAATATAATTATATTCTTTTATTGGCATTGCATTAGTTTCTGTTGCTTTGTTTGTACATACCAATGTTAGTATTTGATTATCGTCTTGGATATTAATTTCGAAAATCTGATCCATTCCATTCATTTTAAAAAATGATACGCTATTAATTTTAGTAGGTTTCCAATCTATACCATTTATATTAGCAGAAATAGATTTAGGAGCATTATTTTTGCTATCATTATCATTACTACAACTAGTTAATAGAATAATAAAAAAGACAATTCCAATCTTAATAACTTTTCTCATAATTCATTTTAAATTTAATAACATATTTTTCTTACAAAAATAAACTCTAAAAAGAAATATTACAACTAAAAGTGAACATAATAATGTTAAAAAAATATAACCAAAAAAAACCGAGTCATTTCTAACTCGGTTTGATATCATTTTCGATGTAATTTATTGTTTGTAAACAGTATATGGTAAATTAGTAAATACTCCATTTTTTACTTCAAAAACTTCTGGAGTTACAATTTTAGTTTGCAACACGCCTCCTTTTACAGCTTTAAAACTAAATGTTCCCGAAACTGTCTTTTTGTTTGGATCCATTGCGGTAATTGTTATTTTTCCAGAAACAGGAATGTGTTCTGTATAAGTATTTCCATCGATTAAATAAGAATTAATAAATAATGCATCACTAACCTGTAATTTTTTATCTTCTTCGTCTATCTCTTCGTAAAAATTATATTCTTTTAATGGCATTGCATCTTCAGCAGTAGTAGCGTTTTCACAGGCAAGCATAAGCATTTTAGAATCATCCTGAATGTTTATATCAAAACGCTGGTTCATTCCTGGTACTTTAATTAAAGTCACACTATTGATTTTTGTAGGTTTCCAGTCTGCTCCATTTATAACAGCAGAAACTGAGTTTTCATTGTCAACAGCATTATCATCATTGTCACTGCTGCATCCGGTAAATAGAATAGTCAGGAAGATAAACCCGAGGCTTAAGATTTTTTTCATGGTATTTTTTGTTTTAGGTTATTTTTCTCAAAACTAAGCTAAAACCAGATAATTAAATTGAGGGAAACCTCATTTTGCCAATTTTTTTTCAATTAAATCAATCTTAATTTTTTTAATACTGAAACACAACGATTTAAAAAATATAAATACAAAAAAACCGAGTCATTTCTGACTCGGTTTTCATATTCAATTGTAGAGACGCACCGCAGTGCGTCTTTACGTAGTAAATTATTTTACTTCTTCGAATTCAACGTCTTCAACATTGTCTCCAGATTGCTCTTGTTGTGGAGCAGCTTGTTGACCTTGTTCACCACCTTGAGCGTACATTGCTTCTGTAGCTGTTTTCCAAGCTGCATTTACATTGTCTAATCCTTTTTGGATTGCCTCAAGATCTTGAGATTGGTGAGCAAATCTTAATTCAGTTAAAGCAAATTCGATAGCTGTTTTTTGATCGTCTGTTAATTTATCTCCCAATTCTTTCAATTGACTTTCAGTTTGGAAAATAGTACTATCAGCTTCGTTCAATTTCTCAGCTCTTTCTTTTGCAATTCTGTCAGCATCAGCGTTAGCTTCAGCATCTTTTTTCATTTTTTCGATTTCTTCAGCTGTTAATCCAGAAGAAGCCTCGATACGGATATCGTGAGATTTTCCAGTTCCTTTATCAGTTGCAGATACTTTGATGATACCATTAGCATCGATATCGAAAGTTACTTCGATTTGAGGAACTCCTCTTGGTGCTGGCGGGATACCATCTAAGTGGAAACGACCAATAGTTTTGTTATCAGCAGCCATAGCTCTTTCTCCTTGTAATAC
Organism: Flavobacterium sp. FG68; assembly: GCF_057808895.1. Classification (NCBI taxonomy): domain Bacteria; kingdom Pseudomonadati; phylum Bacteroidota; class Flavobacteriia; order Flavobacteriales; family Flavobacteriaceae; genus Flavobacterium; species Flavobacterium sp. FG68. The sequence continues at coordinate 30,070 of NZ_JBMDIY010000021.1, read as the reverse complement.
GTGGATTTCAACAGATGGTTGAGAATCAGCAGCAGTAGAGAATACTTGAGATTTTTTAGTTGGGATAGTTGTGTTAGACTCGATTAATTTAGTCAATACACCACCCATAGTTTCGATACCTAAAGAAAGAGGTGTTACGTCAAGTAACAATACATCTTTTACATCTCCAGATAAAACTCCACCTTGAATAGCAGCACCAATAGCAACAACCTCATCAGGGTTAACACCTTTAGATGCTTTTTTACCGAAGAATTTCTCCACTTCGTCAGCGATTCTTGGCATACGAGTAGAACCTCCTACAAGGATAACTTCGTCGATATCAGATGTAGATAAACCTGCATCTTTTAATGCTTTAGCAACTGGCTCCATAGAACGTTTTACTAAAGTATCAGATAATTGCTCAAATTTAGCTCTAGATAATTTTTTCACTAAGTGTTTTGGTCCGGAAGCAGTAGCAGTTACGTATGGTAAGTTGATTTCTGTTTCAGCAGAAGATGATAATTCAATCTTAGCTTTCTCAGCAGCTTCTTTTAAACGTTGTAATGACATCGGATCTAAACGTAAATCAATACCTTCTTCAGATTTGAATTCGTCAGCTAACCAGTCAATAATAACCTGGTCAAAATCATCACCACCTAAATGAGTATCACCATTTGTAGATAATACTTCAAATACACCGTCACCTAATTCAAGAACAGAGATATCAAAAGTACCTCCACCTAAATCGTAAACAGCAATTTTTTGATCAGTTCCTTTTTTATCTAATCCGTAAGCAAGTGCAGCAGCAGTTGGCTCGTTGATGATACGCATAACTTTAAGACCAGCAATTTCACCAGCTTCTTTAGTAGCTTGACGTTGTGCATCGTTAAAGTAAGCAGGAACAGTAATAACTGCTTCAGTTACAGTTTGACCTAAATAGTCTTCAGCAGTTTTTTTCATTTTTTGAAGTGTCATTGCAGACAATTCTTGAGCAGTGTATAAACGACCATCAATATCCACACGTGGAGTATTGTTGTCACCTTTTACAACACTGTAAGGAACTCTTTTTGCCTCATCTTGAGTTTCAGCAAAAGTATGTCCCATAAAACGTTTAATAGAAGCAATCGTTTTTGTAGGATTCGTTACTGCTTGTCTTTTTGCAGGATCCCCTACTTTAATTTCGCCACCTTCAACAAAAGCGATGATAGATGGAGTCGTTCTTTTTCCTTCCGCATTAGGGATAACAACTGCTTCGTTACCTTCCATTACAGAAACACAAGAGTTCGTCGTACCTAAGTCAATTCCGATTATTTTACCCATTTTTTATATATTTAATTTTGATTTAATTTTCATAACTCACGTGGCATAAGTCAATCTTTGTGCCAAGATAAAAAACCAAAGTAAATTGTCAGTTTTAATATTGGCACAACAATATTCATCTGACAACATGACATTTTTCAAGACTGACAACCATGGCATAAGCCTATAAATATGTCATAATTAAGGAGCTTATTCCCGCTATCCGCTATATCTTTTATGCTCTCGTTAAAGAAACGAGACCATAAAAGGATGCCGCTTCTATCGGGGCTAGGGCATTCGTTTTTCAAAAGAACTTTTTGTCTTTCTCCAATCAGAATAATTTTTAATTAAATACTGAATTAAGTACATTAGCATTTTTCTAAATCCAAAAAATGGAAAATTACAGTATCATTATATTTATACTTGCCATCGTAATCGGTTTATCTGCCTTTGCTGATAAAGCAAAACTTCCCTACCCTATTCTTCTTGTAATTGTTGGGATCGCCATTGGTTTTATTCCAACCATGACCGAAATCCAGATTAATCCCGAAATTATCTTTTTGATATTTCTGCCGCCATTATTATATGATGCCTCGTTTAATATTTCTCCAAAGGATTTCAAAACCAATCTCAACACTATAAGCACGCTGGCGATAACTTTAGTTTTTCTTACCACATTTTGGATTGCCGTAGTAGCTCATTATATGATCCCAAATATAACATGGCCGCTGGCATTTGTACTCGGAGCAATCCTTTCTGCAACCGACGCCGTTGCTGCTGTAAGCATTACCAAAGGACTCGGAATATCTCATAAAACCATTACAATTCTTGAAGGCGAAAGTTTAATAAATGATGCTTCGGCACTTGTTGCCTATCGTTTTGCTGTTGCCGCCGTAATGGGATCTGCTTTTGTAATCTGGAAAGCAACGCTACAGTTTATTTTTTTATTAGGAGGCGGTTTTTTGGTAGGAATGGTGATAGCAAAAATCCTTGCTTTTATATTAAGTAAAGTACATAAAAATACCAATGTCACGATTAGCTTTATGCTATTAATGCCATTTGTAGCCTACTTAGTTGCAGAACAATTTCATGTTTCAGGCGTAATTGCAGTAGTAGTTTCCGGACTGGCAATTGCTCGTTTCAGCAAAAAAATATTCCCCGAAAATTTAAAAAACAGTTCCCGAAGCCTTTGGGACATTATCATTTTTCTATTAAACGGCTTAATCTTTATTTTAATTGGACTTAACTTCAGGTATTTATTAAAAGATATTGATAACCACATGATTCTGCCTTATATTGGTTATGCTTTTATCATTACAATTGTAGCTTTGCTAATTAGGATGGTTAGAGTATTTCTCCAAAAAATAAATCTTCAAAAAGCATTTCAAAAAAACCGCGGCGGAAAAAGAAAAGTTAGTGAAGATGCCCTTTTAGACTTTAACAACAGTATTATTTTAGGCTGGTCCGGAATGCGTGGTATTGTATCTCTTGCCATTGCTATTGGACTTCCAAAATTCCTTGAAGACGGCACTCCGTTTCCCGAAAGAAATACAATTATTTTTATTTCTGTAGCAGTCGTGCTTTTTACGCTTATTGGCCAAGGACTTACGCTTCCGTGGATTGTTAAACGGTTAAATACTAAAAGCGAAAAAGAACAAAAACTAGAAGAAAATTTAAAATAAAAATAAAATACGGCTTCAAAATACAATACTATTTTACCTACATTAGCTTCGTTAACTTTAACCAAAAACTTCTAATGAAAAAGGTAGTATTACTGGCAATTGCCTTTGTTTTATTTTCCAATTCTTACGCTCAAAAAACCGAATTGAGAGTTTCTTTAGATTCAGGACTTTCTGCTTTTGGCGGAAAAAGCGCAGAATCATCTTCTTTTATTTTAGATTCTGAAACTATAGGTTATGGATATACAAATAATCCTTACGGATCAAAAAATGCACTCTCATATGGAGTTTCACTAAATCTAAAAAGAATAACCAAAGTTAATTTTATATACGGTATAGGAGTTGGTTACGAAGATCTGCGTAGCAAAACTTCGTTAACATCTGTATTTAAATATGAAGAAGCTGTTGCTGTTCCCGTTTCTGGCGAAACTTTTATGAATGTTAACACCATAAACGTTAACCCATTTGCCGGATACCGTTTTAATGCAGACACATTTCCTATTGATTTAGTAGCAGGTCTTGATATTGCAAATATCCTAAGTGCCAAAGAAAAAGGAGATGCAACTGATGTATCAGGAAATAAATATACTACCTCTAGAGACAGAAAAACAATAAGTACAGATTTTCGCCCAAGAATTCAAATCTCAACAGATTATAAAAAATTTGGTGTTTATCTGGGTTATTCTTTCGGATTAAGAAATTATCTGGACGGATATGTTGGCGGTACAAACGAAGCTTATTCAAAAATCTTCAGATTTGGAGTAACTTACCAAGTACTTTAAAAACAATTAAAGATTCTATAAAATGAAAAATAGCATTGCAATTTATGGCGCTTACGGACGCACGGGAAAATTTATTGTTGCTGAACTTTCCAGAAAAGGATATCAATTAATTCTTTCCGGAAGAGATGAAGACAAGCTGCAGCAATTAAAAAAACAATATCCAAATTCGACAATAAAAGCCGCAGATATTAGTGATGCAGTAAGTTTAGACAATGCTTTTTCTGAATCTGAAATTATCATAAACTGTGCAGGTCCGTTTTTAGATACTGCCGAACCTATTATTGAATCTGCTTTAAGATTAGGAATTCATTATATTGATTTGAGTGCCGAACAAAAAGCAGTTTTAGATGTATTTGAAAATTATGCTGAAAAAGCCAAAGGTAAAATTTTAATAATTCCTGCCGTTGCATTTTATGGCGGTTTAGGCGATTTATTGAGTACGGCAGTAACGCACGATTGGGACAAAATTGATGAAATAAACATTTATATTGGTCTCGATTCCTGGTATCCAACAAAAGGAACCAGATTAACGGGCGACAGAAATCATTACACCAGATTAACATTAAAAAACAATCAATTACAAGAACTGGAACCAAGTGTTCCAATTGACTGGGATTTCCAAAACCCAATTGGAATTAAACAAGTTGTGAGTCTTCCGCTTTCTGAAATTATTACCATTTCACGTCATTTAAATGTAAACACAATCAATACTTATTTAAGTCAAAATTCTTTAGAAGATCTTAGAAATAAAGACACTCCTGAACCTGAACCTACTGACGAAAAGAACAGATCGTCACAGCATTTTTCATTAGAAGTTGTTGCCACAAAAGATAATCTCAAAAGAAAAATTACAGCGCAAGGACAAGATATTTATGCTGTAACTTCTCCATTAGTCGTAGAAACCGTAAACAGAATACTATCTGGAAAAACAGCAAAAACAGGTGTTACCGTTATTGGAGAAATTTTTGACGCAGCAGATTTTTTAAAGTCTTTAAATGAAGATGACATAATAATTTCTGCTATAGAAGAATCTCCTTTATAATTTTTCATTAAAAAAGTATCCGTAAAGTTCTGTAAAAACAAGGGTTTTTAATTATTTTCAAATTTATTTCAAAAAAAATATAATATTTTGTCCAATTCCGAAAGTTCGATTGTTATTAGAGTATAACATTAAAACTTTATACAAAATGGAAACAAGAATTAACATTCACGAAAAAGGACAAGACGCTTTAAAAACACTTTACGGAATTGGCGGCTATTTAAAAAAATCAACTTTAGAATCAGCTCTTTTAGAATTAGTTTTATTTAGGGTTTCACAAATCAACAGCTGTGCCTATTGCTTAGATATGCATTATAAAGATGCACGCCATAAAGGAGAAACAGAACAACGTTTATACGGATTAAGTGCATGGAGAGAAACCTCATATTACACAAATCGCGAAAGAGCTGCTTTTGCCTGGGCCGAAGCTGTAACAAAATGCGACGTGCCAGATTTAGTTTATAAAGAAGCTGCAAACGAATTTTCTGAGCAGGAATTAATCGATTTAACCTTGGCAATTACAAACATTAACACCTGGAACCGCATCAACCTTGCATTTCCTAACGAACCGGGAACTTACAAAGTTGGACAATTCGGTTAATCAAAATAATTATCACACAAAAATATTGACATTAAAAAAATAATATCATGAACGAGTTTGTATTAATATTCAGAAGAGATTATATCACTAAAGAAACACAGCCTTCTCCGCAGGAATTGCAGGATTCACTTAAACTTTGGCAGGATTGGCTGGGCGGAATTGCGGCTCAGGATAAGCTTGCAAAACCTTTACAACGCTGGGATGGTGAAGGTAAAATTGTAAAATCGAACAAAAGCGTAATCAACGGGCCATATGCTGAAATTAAAGAAGCAATTGGCGGTTTGATTATGATAAAAGCGGCAGATTATGATGAAGCTGTAAGTATTGCAAACGGATGTCCGATTTTAGAATTGGGCGGAAATGTAGAAATTAGAATGGCCGTAACCGGAGCATAATAATCTTAAAAATAACTTCTTATCCTTTTTAAAAGGAATTTTATAAAATGGAAGAAAGTCAGCTTTTACCCAATTTATTTAGAACAGAGTACCGAAAAATAGTTTCGGTACTCTGTTATTTATTCGGAATTGAAAATATCGAAATCGCCGAAGATATTACCAGCGATACTTTTCTCGCCGCAACAGAATTATGGAGCGTAAAAGGAATTCCGGAGAATCCAACGGCATGGCTTTATACCGTTGCAAAAAACAAAACAAAAAATTATTTAAAACGCGATACGCTTTTTGAACAAAAAATTGCTGTTGAAGTAAAACACAATGCTAATAAGTCTGAAGAAATTGAAATTGATTTATCCAATAAAAACATTTTCGACAGTCAGTTAGCCATGATTTTTACAGTTTGCGATCCCATAAATTCTGCCGAAGCGCAAATTGCATTGGCACTAAATCTGTTATGCGGATTTGGAATTCAGGAAATTGCAGACGGTTTTTTAACCAATAAAGAAGTCATTTACAAAAGAATTAACCGCGCCAAAGAAAAACTGAAAGAAGCCAATGTAAAAATTGAGCAGCCCAGCAATTCTGAAATCAACAACAGACTCGAAAATGTCTTAACAACCCTGTATTTATTATTTTCAGAAGGTTATTATTCGACTTCTCAAAACACAATTTTAAGAAAAGACGTTTGTGCCGAAGCCATGCGTTTAACTTTTTTATTAATCGAAAATCCGGCAACAAACCTGCCACCCGTAAATGCATTACTTTCCTTAATGTGTTTTCATTCTTCAAGATTTGATGCCAGAACAAACAGTGACGGAGAAACGATTCTATATCAAAATCAGGATGAAACACTCTGGAATCAGGAACTTATAGAAAAAGGCACTTATTTTCTTGGTAAAGCATCAACCGGAAACAAACTTACGAAATACCATCTCGAAGCCGGAATCGCATATTGGCATACTCAAAAAGAAGATTCTGCCCAAAAATGGGAAAACATATTACAGCTTTATAACCAATTATTAATTCTCGAATATTCGCCAATTGCAGCGCTCAACCGCACATTTGCTTTAGCAAAAACAAACGGAAAACAAACTGCCATTATTGAAGCAGAGAAATTAAACTTAACTGAGAATCATTTTTATTACTCTTTATTAGGGAACTTATATACCGATATTGACAATAAAAAAGCACTCGAACATTTCGAAAAAGCTTTGCAGCTTGCCAGTTCCGTTTCTGATAAAAACATCATCAAACAAAACATCGGTATACTAAAAATATAGTTTAATCCTCAATTTACTTTCTCAGTTCCATTCAGTTTTTATTTGTAATTTAGATTTCTTAAAATGTATGTTCAAAAAACAATTTCAGTACAGCATTTAAAAAATTATTAAATTACAAATACAAAAATGGCTTCATTTATTAAGGAAATCTCTTTTCGCTGGTCAGATCTTGACCCAAATTTTCATGTTCGTCATAGTGCTTATTACGATTTTGGTGCACAGCATCGTATCGAAATTCTCGAAGAACTTGGCTTGACATTACGAGTAATGCAAACGCAGGGTTTTGGTCCCGTTTTATTTAGGGAAGAATGTGTTTTTAGAAAAGAATTAAAACTTTCAGACAAAATATTTATTCATACCAAAACATCAAAAATGAAAGCCGATGCTTCGCGCTGGTCCATCATTCACGAGTTTAGACGAGAAGATGACACACTTTGCGCCACCATTACAGTCGACGGTGCATGGATGGATACCAAACTTAGAAAACTGGCTTCTCCAACTCCCGAAATTGCAATTCAGGCATTAAGTATTTTCCCAAAAAGTGATGATTTTGTTGGACTTTAAACAAAAGATTATATGAAGTATTTTATCTCTATTTTAGTTATTCTTGCAATTTTAACAAGTTGTGAATCCTATGAAGAAACTTCTCCAAAAGAAACCGTTGAAGCTTATTTAGCGGCAACGAACCGTTTCGATACTAAAACTGCAGAAGAGTTACTAATCCCCACTAAATATAATTTGATGGCTTTGGAAACACTTAAAAAAATGAAGAAAAGTATTCCTGACGATCAAAAAAAGAAATTTCTTGACAAAGAAAAAAATGCTGTTTATGTGGAAAAAGAAAAAACGGATTCCACTGCTCAAATTATTGTGACGCCTAATAAAAATATTACGGTGCCAATAGAGTTCAACTTAAAAAAAACAAATAAAATCTGGCTCATTGAGTCCATGATTGTATTAGAATAGTTAAATCCAAAAACGTAAAATAAATACGTTTTTGGATTTTTTTCAATACTAAATTTTACTAAAATGAATTTCACAGCCGACTTTAGAATAGGTATTTTTATTGCTATTATAGCCATTACAACGATAGTTTTAGGTTCAATAACAGAAAAAGTGCTTCGTTATTTTTTATATCGAAAATTAAGCGATAAAGAATATGACCCTACCGGATTAAAATTCTTAAAACATTTTATTATAACCGTAATTTATATTTTGGGATTTGCTTTTGCCTTAATTCAAATTCCCGAATTTAAAATAATCGGGCATTCCTTTTTAGCAGGTGCCGGCGTAATTTCTCTAGTTGCAGGTTTAGCTTCGCAACAGGCTTTGAGTAATATTGTGAGCGGAATATTTCTAGTGATTTTTAAGCCTTTCAGAATCAACGATAAAATCACCATAAATAATTTTGTCGGCACAGTTGAAGATATCAATTTGAGACAAGTTGTTTTAAAAGATGCCGAAAACAACCGAATTATAATTCCAAATTCCGTCATCAGCAATCAGATTATTGTTAATACCAATATGCACGATACCAAATGCTGTAAAATAATCGAAATAGGAATTGGCTATGAATCGAATGTCGAAAAAGCATTAGAAATCATGCAGGATGAAATTGCCAAACATCCGCTTTTTATTGACACCAGAACCGCCGAAAATAAAAAACAAAAAACGCCTTTAGTTGTAGCAAGAGTTGTAGCTCTGGCCGATTCAAGCGTAACACTAAAAGCCTGGGCTTGGGCAAAAAACTCTACAGACGGTTTTGTAATGTATTGCGATTTACTGCAAAGTATAAAGAAACGTTTTGACGAAGCCGAAATTGATATTCCGTATCCGCAAAGAGTTGTAACACTTAAAAAATAGTTTATAAACGACACTTCTCTCTTTTTTCTGATAATTTTAAGGCTTTAATTTTTGCTTTTCAAAATGCATAGCGGTAAATTTATAATTCTTAATAAAAATGCATCAGAATGAAAATTATAAAACTCTTCATATTAGTCTTACCCATATTTTGTTTTTCGCAAGAAGAAAAAATAAAGGTCTTAGATATCAATTTAAGCAATTATGAATATCCGTTTCCAGTTCAGTTTTTAGAATTGAATAATCAGCGCCAAAATTTAAAAATGGCGTATATGGATATTAAACCAGACAACTACAATAACAAAAACATTGTTTTACTTCACGGAAAAAATTTCAACGGCGCTTATTGGGAAACTACAATAAAAGCTTTGACGGCAGCAGGCTTCCGAGTTATTGTTCCGGATCAGATTGGTTTTGGGAAATCATCAAAACCAGATAATTTTCAGTATACATTTCAACAATTAGCAGAAAATACTAAAAAATTACTGGATCATTTAGGCATTACAAAAACAACTATTTTAGGACATTCTATGGGCGGAATGTTAGCCACGAGATTTACTTTGATGTATCCTGAAACTGCCGAAAAATTAGTTCTGGAAAACCCAATTGGTTTAGAAGACTGGAAACTTGTCGTTCCATACAAACCTGTCGATTGGTGGTATGAATCTGAATTAAAACAAAATTATCAGGCTATCAAAAAATACCAAATGGAAAATTATTATGACGGAAAATGGAATCCCGATTATCAAAAATGGGCCGAACTTTCTGCCGGCTGGACTTCTGCTCCAGATTATAATAAAGTGGCGTGGAACTCTGCTTTAATGTACGATATGATTTTTACACAGCCTGTTTTATACGAATTCAAAAACATCAAAAGTCCAACGCTTTTAATCATCGGGACAAGAGATAAAACCGCAATAGGAAAGCCTTTGGTTTCTGAAGAAATTCGGAAAACAATGGGAAATTATGCTGAATTAGGCAAAAAAACTCAAAAAGCAATTCCGAATTCAAAATTGGTTGAAGTTCCCAATACCGGACATTTACCACATATAGAATCTTTCGATCAATTTATAAAACCATTAATCGTATTTTTGAAATAATAATCTTTTTTTGTTTGCCACGAATTATATTTTTATTCGCCACGAATTACACTAATTTACACTAATTAATTTGAGCGCAGCGTAAATAAAAAATTCGTAAAAATTCGTGTAATTCGTGGCAGACAATAACTATCTAATAATCTAAAAATTAAATAATATGTTTACAATCGACCAAATCAAAGAAGCACACGCTAAAGTAAAAAGCGGCGCCGATTTTCCAAATTATATACAAGACTTAATTATTCTGGGCGTAAAAGGTTACGACACTTTTGTGAATGACGGACACGTTGAATATTATGGTGTAAATGGTTATTCAGTTACATCTGATGAAAAATACAATCCAATTTCGATTGCCGTAAGTGTCAATAAAGAACTTTTTATCGAGTTTTTAGTAAAACACCAGAACGGTGAAACAGATTATCTTACTTTTTGCAATCATGCCGGACAATGCGGAATTGCAAAATGGAGAGTTGATATTATCGAAATGACCTGCACTTATTTTGACAGTGCAGAAAACGAAATATTAATTGAAAAAATCCCTGGTTAATCTAAAAAATCGATGGCAAATTTAAATCCAATTTATTCGCTGACTAAAAAAGCTGTTTTAGTATTGCTTTTTTTAGCAAGTTTTTCAGGTTTTTCTCAGCATAAAAAAGAAAAATCAAAGTTTAAAGTAATTGCTTTTTATACCGCAAAAAATGATCAGGCACACATCAGTTTTGTGCATGAAGCCAATAAATGGTTCCCAAAAGCAGCCGAAGAAAATCATTTTGTTTACGATTCTACAGATAACTGGAACAATCTAAACGCAAAATTTTTAGCCAATTATCAGGTTGTTTTATTTTTAGATACAAGACCGGAAACTCCGGAACAGCGTGAAGCTTTTCAAAAATATATGGAAAATGGCGGCGGTTTCATGGGATTTCATTTTTCGGCCTTTGCTTTAAACAATTCGAGTTATCCGCAAAATTGGGATTGGTATCATAATACCTTTTTAGGTTCCGGAGAATACGGAAGTAATACATGGCGCCCGACATCGGCAGTTTTAAGAGTTGAAAACCAGCATCCGGCAGTCAAAAATCTGCCTAAAACATTTACGTCTGCACCAAACGAATGGTACAGATGGAGCAACGATCTGAGAAAAAATCCGGATATAAAAATCCTTTTGGCAATAGACGAAAGCAGTTTTCCTTTAGGAACGGGGCCAAAAGCGCATGAAATTTGGCACGAAGGTTATTATCCTGTAGTTTGGACAAACAAAAAATATAAAATGCTGTATGTCAATATGGGACATAATGATATTGATTATGAAGGCGGAACCAACAAAACGCTTTCGTACACTTTTGAAAATAAAAACGAAAGCAAATTCATTCTTGATGCATTGCTTTGGTTAGGAACTTCTAAAAAATAAATGGATTAAAAATGTCTAAACTTTCACCCATCATAAACGCTGAAGAATTAGTAAAATTTAATTCCTCAGAAATCATTTTAATCGATGCCAGAGCAGGAATTAATGCCGAAGAAAACTATAAAGCAGAACATTTAAAAGGTGCTCGTTATGTCGATTTAAACAAAGATTTAGCAACAGTCGACTGCAATCCGAAAAATGGCGGAAGACATCCGCTTCCATCTTTAGAAAAATTTTCAGAAGTACTTTCAAAAACAGGAATTTCACCAGAAACTCATGTTGTCATTTATGATGATAAAAATGGCTCAAATGCCGCTGCGAGATTTTGGTGGATGCTAAAAGCCGTAAATCATGAAAAAGTTCAGGTTTTAAATGGAGGTTTACAAGAAGCTGTAAAAGCTGGTTTTCCTGTTAGTTCAGAAATAGAAAATTTTGAAAAAACAGAAAATTATCCAATTTCAGAATGGAATTTAAAAACCGCCAATATTGATGAAGTTGAAAAAGCGCGAAACAACAGCGAAAATATCGTAATCGATGTAAGAGACAAAAATCGTTTTGACGGACTTACAGAGCCTTTAGATTTAATTGCAGGACATATTTCCGGAGCTGTAAATGTTCCGTTTAGTGAAAATCTGGACGAAAATGGGCTTTTCAAATCTCCTCAAGTTTTAGCTGAAAAATATCAAGAAGTTTTAAATAATAAAACCTCAGAAAATGTAATTGTACATTGCGGTTCGGGCGTTACGGCTTGTCATACTTTATTAGCCTTGGATTATGCCGGAATTGAAATTCCAAAACTTTACGTAGGTTCCTGGAGCGAATGGTCAAGAAATGACCGCGAAATGGCAACTAAAAAATTAGAATAAACTATATTTTTTTGCCACAGATTAAAAGGATTAAAAAGATTAATCATTTAAATCTGTGCAATCTGTGGCAAAAAATAATACAATCAATAAACAAAATACCACAATGCAACATTGGGATATACTTTTATCTAATCAGGTAAATAAAAAAGCATTCATAGACAGTTTACTTAATGGAGAAGCAAAAGGAGAATTAGCCGTTTTTAATACTCAAAAAGGGATTTTATTCTCAGACATTGCAATTGAAAAATTCATCGAAAAAGAATACCAATACGACAGCGTAGAAGCATCTCCAGAATCACACAGACAATTACGAACGTTTTCATCTGGCGAACGTAAAAAAGAGTTTTTAAAATACTGCATCAATCAAAAACCGGATTTTATCATTTTCGATAACCCGTTTGATCATTTAGATCAGGCTTCGAGAGTAATTTTGGCAGATTCATTAAAAGATCTGACTAATGAAATTGCTATTATACAACTGCTAAATCGTGTTGTTGATGTTTTGGCATTTGTTCCAAATAAAGCACAGATAAACGATAATACATTTGAATTACATCCCATTTCAAAAACCGAAAGTCATTTTAAAACCTTAAATACAGCAGTAATTCCAAAAGCAATTGAGCCGCATTCCTTCCACGAAAGTGTATTAATAAAACTGGAAAATGTTTCGGTTAGTTATGACGAAAGAAAAATTCTTGACAACATTTCATGGACAATTAAACAAGGCGAATTCTGGCAGTTAATCGGGCCGAACGGTTCTGGAAAAAGCACGATTTTATCTTTAATTACAGGCGATAATCCAAAAGGATTTGGTCAGGATTTATATTTATTCGGAAGAAAAAAAGGAAGCGGAGAAAGCGTTTGGGACATCAAAAAGCAAATCGGAATCTTCGCAACTTCAATGACCGATTTATTTCAAAAAGGACACACTTTGGAAGAAATGATTCTCTCCGGTTTTTTTGATTCTATCGGACTTTATATTGAGCCAACAACGCATCAAAAACAAATTGTTTCGCAATGGCTTGAAGTTATCGAAATGACACATTTAAGAAAAAAACGTTTCATTGATCTTTCCATTGGTCAGCAAAGAGTCGCATTAATTGTTCGTGCCGTTTTAAAACATCCGCCCTTATTAATTTTAGACGAACCTGTAGAAGGTCTGGACGACGAAAATGTAGATTTGGTAATTCAGCTTATCAACACCATAAAACAAGAAACAAACGTTACAATTCTGTACGTTTCGCATAGAATAGAACAAGGCCTCGCTCCTACTTCTGTTTTCGAACTTCTACCAAATCCAACAGGATCAATCGGTAAAATAAAATATCACTCAGAGCTAAATTAAAAAAGATTGCCAATAGCATTATAGCACAAAGTATATCTGTAGAGGCGCACTGCAGTGCGTCTCCGCAACGAATATCCAAAATACGTTAGACGCACTGCAGTGCGCCTCTACAGAAAATTGGAACGATATAAAATTATAGCAAAACAAAAAGCTCCCAAAAGGAGCTTTTTATTTATTTTCGTTAAAGAAATTATCTAATTTTCTAATTGACAAATTATCTAATTAATTCTCTTCATCTTCAATATTATGCGATTTCACGTAATTGCGCCATTTTTCAATACAATCCTGAAAATCCTGCGGTAACTCTGTATCAAAACGCATCATTTCGCCCGTATTTGGGTGAACGAATCCAAGCGTTTTAGCATGCAGCGCCTGACGCGGCAATGCTTTAAAACAATTCTCTATAAACTGTTTGTATTTTGTAAACGTAGTTCCTTTTAAAATCAAATGTCCACCATAACGTTCGTCATTAAATAACGGATGTCCGATATGTTTCATGTGCGCACGAATTTGGTGCGTTCTTCCTGTTTCAAGTTTGCAGGAAATCAAAGTAACATAACCAAAACGCTCTAAAACTTTATAATGTGTAATTGCCGGTTTACCTATTTCAGGATCAGCAAAAACGGCCATTTGCATGCGGTCTTTTAAATGCCTTGCAAGGTTTCCTTCAATTGTTCCGCTTTCTGCCGCAACATTTCCCCACACAAGCGCAATATATTCACGCTCTGTAGTTTTAGCTTCAAATTGTTTCGCCAAATGCGTCATTGCCGCTTCTGTTTTGGCAACAACCAAAAGTCCAGAAGTATCTTTATCAATTCTATGGACTAAACCAGGACGCTCACTGCTGTTCATTGGCAGATTATCAAAATGATGTGCCAAAGCATTTACCAAAGTTCCGGTATAATTTCCGTGACCCGGATGCACCACCATTCCCGGCTCTTTATTGATTAATAAAAAGGCGTCATCTTCATACACAATATTAATCGGAAGATCTTCCGGCAAAATATGGTTTTCATATGGCGGATGCGATAACATAACCGTAATCACATCAAAAGGTTTTACTTTATAGTTTGATTTTACCGGAATATCATTTACAAAAATATTTCCGTCAGATGCTGCGTTCTGAATTTTGTTACGCGTAGCATTCTGAATCAAATTCAGCAAATATTTGTCAATACGTAAAAACGCCTGACCTTTTGGTACTTCAAATCTGTAATGTTCGAATAATTCGTCTTCCAGATCTAAATTTTCTTCAATATTATTGTTCATCTTTTGGGGTTTCTTCAGGCACTGCTGTACTATCTGCTGCCTGACTGTCATCTACATAACTCGCTTTTCCGTCACCTAAAACCAAATCAATTTTAGACGCTTTCAAAACACGGTCTCCTACTTTTAAATTTCTGCCTTTTAAACGCATTTCCAAAACCATATCTTTTCCAAGATTCGGAATATAAGTAATTGTTCCCGGCTCAAGTCCTAAAGCTTTTAAAGTCGGTACCGCTTCACGATATGTTTTTTCAATTAAATCAGGAATTTTCACAGACGAAAATCCCGAAGAATTAATTTTAATATATATTTTTCTTCCTACTTTAACTTTAGTTCCCGGCAGCGGATCCTGCTCTACAACACTATATTTCGGAAATTCACTTCGGTAATCAACACTATCCAAAAGCACATAATCTAAGTCCAGCTCGTCCAGTTTTTCTTCAACTTGTTCTTCAGTCAGCCTGGCTAAATTAGGAACAGCAATTTCGTGTCCGTGATCAGTTGTAAAAGTCAACCAATGCATAAACAAATAAACCAAAACCGCAACAATAGCAGCCGCACTTAATACCTGCAAGAAAAACACTCGGCTAGTTAAATACTTACGTAAACTCATAAATTTATTTTTAGTTGTCGCAAAGATAAAGTATTTCATTTCAAAAAAAATGATAATTTTGTTTAAAACAATAAACTCCTCAATTAGGCAGATAACCCTAGTGAATGCTGGATGTAGTTCGCACACGGATTTTACAGATGTAAACAGATTTGAAAAAAATAATTCATGAAAATTCGTGAAATTCGTGGCAAAAAACCTGAAACCTGAAACAAAGAAAACCTGAAACAAAATATAAAACAAAACATATAAATGAAAAACATTGCCATCATCATGGGCGGATATTCAAGCGAATACAAAATCTCGCTTATCAGCGGAAACGTTGTTTACCAATATCTTGACAAAACAAAATACAACGGATTCCGAGTTCATATTTTTAAAGAAAAATGGGTTTATGTAGACGCAAACGACGCCGAATTCCCAATTGACAGAAATGATTTTTCTGTTACCGTAAATGGAGAAAAAATCACATTTGACTGCGTTTTCAACGCCATTCACGGAACTCCGGGCGAAGATGGATTAATGCAGGCTTATTTTGAATTATTAGGCATTCCGCAATCATCTTGCGATTATTACCAATCGGCATTGACTTTCAATAAAAGAGATTTATTATCTGTTTTAAAACCATACGGAATCAAAACCGCTATTTCTTATTACTTAAACAAAGGTGACGAAATCAATACAGCAGAAATCGTTAAAAAAGTTGGTTTACCATGTTTCGTAAAACCAAACAAAGCGGGTTCTAGTTTCGGAATCTCAAAAGTGAAATCTGAAGCTGAACTTCCAATTGCAATTGAAGTAGCGTATAAAGAAGACAACGAAATTATCATAGAAAGTTTCCTTGACGGAACTGAAGTTTCTGTAGGCGTAATTAATTACAAAGGTGAAGTTATAGTTTTACCAATTACCGAAATTGTATCTGATAATGATTTCTTCGATTACGAAGCTAAATACGAAGGAAAATCACAAGAAATCACACCAGCCAGAATCTCTGACGAGTTGACAAAAAAAGTAGGAGAAACAGCAAAACGTGCTTACGAAGTTTTAAAAATGAAGGGATTCTCAAGAAGTGAATTTATCATTGTAGACAACGAACCATATATGCTGGAAATGAACACGATTCCGGGTTTAACAACCGAAAGTTTGATTCCGCAGCAGGCAAAAGCAGCCGGAATTTCTCTGGAAGAATTATTTACAAATGCGATTGAGTTAGCTTTGGCATAGTTCCTAAGATACTAAGGTGCTAAGTTTCTAAGATCTTAGCACCTTTATTTTTTTTAATTTATACAACTGTCAGACTGAGCGAAGTTGAAGTCCTTCTCAAGAAATCTCCAAAAAACTTAGTAACTTAGAATCTCAGAACCTTAGCACCTAAAAAAATGAAAGAAATCTTCGAATGGAATAGACTATTTTTTAATGAACTGCCACAAGTTTTCCTTTTGGAAGTAATATTTCGTTCAACAGTAATGTTTACTATTTTACTGCTAACGTTAAAACTGGCCGGTAAAAGAGGTGTAAAACAATTATCGATTTTCGAAACCGTAATTATCATTGCATTAGGGTCTGCTGCCGGCGACCCAATGTTTTATGAAGATGTTGGAATTGCACCTGCAGCCATTGTTTTTTTAGTTATTATCATTTTGTATCGTTCTGTAACATGGCTTACCGGAAAAAGCAAAAAATTTGAAGAGTTTATAGAAGGCAAAACCGAATGCTTAATTAACGATGGAAAATTTTCTATAACGAGTTTTAAAAAAGAAACTTTGGCACAAGACGAATTTTTCTCAGAACTTCGCGTAAAATCAATCGAACATTTAGGACAGGTAAAACATGCCTTTATTGAGCCAAGCGGCGAAATAAGTGTATTTTTCTACGAAGAAAAAGATGTAAAATACGGCTTACCTATTTTACCAGCTTTGTTCAATAAAAAAAGTAAAATAATTTCAACAGACGGAATTTACGCCTGTACTTTCTGCGGTCATACACAAGAAGTTAAAAAAGGAACCACAAACTGCGAAATCTGTAAAAAAGACGAATGGGTTTCGGCAATAAAAACACTTAGAATAACGTAAATAAATTCCAATCCCGAAGTTTCGGGATAAATTCCAAATTCCAAAGCAAAGCTTCAACACAATTATTAAAAACTTTGAACCTTTGCAACTTTGAACCTTAGAACCTCAAAAAAATGAGAAAAGCAATATTTCCGGGCTCTTTTGACCCTATAACACTTGGACACGAAGATATTATCAAAAGAGGGATTTCTTTATTTGATGAAATCGTAATTGCCATTGGTGTCAACGCCGAAAAAAAATACATGTTTTCATTAGAAGAAAGAAAACGCTTTATTGAAGAAACCTTCAAAGATGAACCAAAGATTTCGGTTATAACTTATGAAGGATTGACTATTGATTTAGCCAAAAAACTAAAAGCCAATTTCATTTTAAGAGGTTTGCGCAACCCTGCCGATTTCGAATTTGAAAAAGCCATTGCTCACACAAACAGACGCCTTTCTAAAATCGAAACAGTGTTTTTATTAACTGCAGCAAAAACATCTTATATCAGTTCAAGTATCGTTCGTGATGTATTACGAAATGGCGGTGAATATGAATTATTGGTTCCGGATGCGGTTAGGGTAAAAAAATAATTATATCTGCAAAGTCATTGCAAGAAACGAAGCAAACACACTATGGTTTTTACTCTGGTAAAACCTATCAAATGAGATTGCTTCGTTCCTCGCAACAACCAAAATCATAAACTTGCAAGCGAAGCAAATTATAAGTAATTTCGCATTTTTAAAACAAACAATAAATAATGAGCATCGAAAGAGAATTAAGCAAACGAAGCGGATCTAAATGTGAACTTTGCGGCGCCGAAGAAAACCTAAAAGTATATCAAGTATTACCAACTCAAAAAGGCGGTATTGATGAAGCTATATTAGCTTGTAATACCTGTATTGACCAAATTGAAAATCCTGATAATGTTGATTTAAATCACTGGAGATGTCTTAACGACAGCATGTGGAATGAAAACGTTCCGGTTCAGGTTGTTGCCTGGAGAATGTTAAGCCGTTTACGTTCTGCCGGCTGGCCTCAGGAATTACTGGATATGATGTATTTAGACGAAGATACACTGGCTTGGGCACAAGCAACTGGCGAAGGCGAAGATGATGAAAATAAACTCGTTCACCGCGATAGTAATGGCGTTGTTTTACAACACGGAGATTCTGTCGTTTTGATTAAAGATCTAAAAGTAAAAGGATCAAGTATGGTAGCCAAACAAGGAACTGCCGTAAGAAATATTCGTCTAGACCACGAAAACGCCGAATATATCGAAGGAAAAGTCGATGGACAGCAAATTGTTATTATTACACAATACGTGAAAAAGATATAAGTCTTCAGTCGCAGTCGCAGTTTTCAGTCAAGTAAAACTGTAAACTGAGACCGAAAACTGTAAACTAAAAAAGGCCGTTCAAAAACTGAACGGCCTTTTTCAATATATTGTTTTTAACAACAAATTATTTTTGGAATAATTTGCTGATTTGATCTTTAACTAATGGCTCAGAAACGCTGTTTGTTGCTGCATCTCTATCTTTGCTTGAAACCATAAATTGAACTGTAGCTTTGTCTGGAACAACATTTCCTGTGTAGTGTAACCAAATGTAGTTGTTTGGCAACTCTAATTTAATGTCGTATAACGGACTCGCTGTAAAACCGCCAATAATAATGTTATATAGGTTAGTATAATCATTATTAACGTTTTTAAAAGAAAATTTTCTCAACGGAGAAGAATCATCATCGTTTAAGATACTTGTGTAGTATACAGTATACTCGTCTCCAATTTTCTGAATGTAGTTGTTATTTACTTTTCCTAATTTCTCTACAGGAACTGTTTCAATAACTTTAATTTGTGCAAACGAAACAAAACTAAAGAACAAAATGGCAATGGTAATAATCTTTTTCATAGTGGATTTGGGATTTACAATTTTACTGCAACAAAAAAACACAGAAATATTGAAAAAACAGCTATCAATTCATTATTTTTTTAACACAAAATTGTTAATGTTGTTCAATAAACAATAAAAACCTGATATACAGAAGCATAAATACAATTCTAACTTTCTAAAACTATCTCAAAAAGCCTAAAATTTCTTATTTTTCTCCTCTTCTTTCTTTATGACATTTCGGGCAACTTCAATTTTAAACTTCTTGCCCTTCATTTTTTCATCTTTTATATTTTTCAGAAGCTCTTTTACTTTTCCAAATTTTACTGCCGCAAACGAAACAAAATCTTTTACTTCGATAAGTCCCAAATCATCTTTTTCAAGTTTTCCTTTTTGAGAAAAGAAACCTACGATGTCAAATTTATTCAGTTTTGTCTTTTTTCCGCCGCTAATATAGATTGTTTGAAATTCTGGTGGCTTTGGTAATGAAGTCACATTTTTCACATCCAAAACAGACATACCATAATCGATATAATCCAGTTGTTTTTCGCTTTCGTGAACAATAATATACGCCGTTCCCGTTGCCTGCATACGCGCTGTACGCCCGTTACGATGTGTAAATTCGTCTTCTTTTAAAGGCAAATGATAATGAATAACGTGTTTCATTTCCGGAATATCCAATCCACGCGCAGCAAGATCTGTCGTGATGAGGTAACTTATACTTCCGTTTCTAAACTGAATCAAAGCACGCTCACGTTCGTCCTGATCCATTCCGCCGTGATAATACGTTGCGTAAATACCTTTTTCATTTAAAGTGTCGCTAATACGTTCTGCTGCATCACGATGGTTACAAAAAATAATAGCCGACTGTGATTTTAAAGAACAAATTAAATTGAATAAACTTTCTAATTTATCTTTAGAAGGAGAAACAATCATTTTCATCGAAAGATTTGCCTTTTCCTCTTCTTCTACAATAAAATCTAAAACCGTTGGATTTACAACTCGTGTATATTTCGGAATTTCAATATCTGACGTTGCAGACACTAAAACTCTTTTGTTGACTTTCGGTAATCTTGCAATAATAAAAGACATTTGCTCGTGAAACCCAAGCTGAAGCGATTTATCAAACTCATCTAAAATCAGCGTTTGAATTTTATCTGTTCTAAAAGTTTCTCTGTCAATATGATCGGCGATTCTTCCTGGTGTTCCAATTAAAACTGCCGGAGGATTGCTTAAATTCTTAATTTCAGTATCGATTGAATGTCCGCCATAGCAAATATTTACTTTGTACTGCGTTCCCATTTTTTTCCAAACCTGCTCAATCTGCAGTCCAAGTTCGCGTGACGGAACTAAAATTAAACATTGAACCGATAAAATTTCAGGCTGTAATAATTCTAAAACAGGAAGCAAAAAAGCAAGTGTTTTTCCAGATCCGGTTGGAGAAAGTAATAAAACATTGTTGTCGTTCAGGATTACGTCCTGAGCTGTTTCCTGCATTTCGTTTAGGCTTTCAATTCCTAAATTCGAAAGTATATTGTTAGAATGGTGTTTTTTATTCATTTTGCAAAAGTAGAGAAAATAGTTGGCAGTGTACAGTTTTTAGTATTCAGTTTACAGCCGCAGTCACAGTTTTCAGCTACGATTGAATAGTTTTTGCCACGAATTTCACGAATTTCCACAAATTAATTCGTGAAATTCGTGGCTAACTTTAAATCTAAATTTCTCTATATTTGATTTCTATTAAAAACCCAAATCATGAGATTTTTTACCATTATCATTTCACTTTTTACGCTTACCATTTTCGCTCAAAACAGTAAAAAATACGATACTTTTTTTGAAAAAGGAAACGGAAATCAATCGGCTTCATATCAGGAAACTATTGCTTATTTTAAGCTTTTAGCCAATGATTTTCCAACGATTCAAATTAAAGAAATGGGTTTAACAGATTCTGGTGAACCATTACATATGGTAACTTTTAATCCTGACAAGGAATTTGATTTTGATAAAATCCAGAAAACAAAAGCAGTTCTTTTTGTAAATAACGGAATCCACGCCGGAGAACCGGACGGAATCGACGCCACAATGCAATTTTACAGAGATTTAGCAATTGGAAAACTGAAAGCGCCAAAAAACACCGTTTTAGTCTGCATTCCGGTTTATAATATTGGCGGAGCTTTAAATCGAAATTCGACAACGCGCGCGAATCAGGATGGGCCAGAAGTTTATGGTTTTAGAGGAAATGCAAGAAACTACGATTTGAATCGTGATTTAATGAAATCGGATACGAGAAATACAAAAAGTTTTGTCGAGATTTTCCAAAAAATAAATGCCGATGTTTTTATTGACAATCACGTAAGCAACGGATCTGATTATCAATACAAGCTGACTTATATTATGACACAGCATAATAAACTGGGAACTGTTTTGGGCGATTTTATGAACAACGAAATGATGCCGGCTTTGGTAAAAGATTTACAGAAAAAGAAAATCGAAACGACGCCTTATGTAGATTCTTTTAAAGATACTCCAGACAAAGGTTTTGGGCAATTTGTCGATAGTCCGCGATATACAACGGGTTATACTTCCCTATTTAATACGATTGGTTTTGTGGTCGAAACGCACATGCTGAAAAAATATGCCGAGCGTGTAAAAATGACATACGAATACATGAAATCGACTTTGGATTTTACCGATGCCAATTATCAGAAAATCAAAGAACTGAGAGTAAAAAACTTAGAGCAATATCAGCCTAAAAAATCCTATACTTTAAAATGGGAATTAGACAGCACAAGAGCTACAACTTTTTCGTTTTTAGGATATGAAGCAGGCTACAAAAAAAGCGACGCCACAACTGGAAATCGTTTGTATTACGACCGAAGCAAACCGTACAAAAAAGACGTTCCGTATATCAAAGAATTTAAATCGGTTAAGGAAGTTGTGATTCCTACGGCTTATGTTATTCCGAGAGGTTATTGGAATATTATTGATCTTTTGAAAAACAATAATATTTCATTTAAACAAATTAAAAACGATACAATTATAGAAGTAGAAAGTTACAGAATTGCCGATTTTAAAACCGTTCCTTCTGCTTACGAAGGACATTATGCACATCGAAATACAACCGTAACTTCTAAAATCGTTAAAATGGCTTTCGCCAAAGGTGATTACCTAGTTCTAACCAACCAAAAAGGTGTAAAATATCTTGTAGAAGCTTTTGAACCAGAAGGCGTTGATTCGTTTTTTAATTGGAATTTCTTCGATCCAATTCTACAGCAAAAAGAACATTATTCTGAATATATTTTTGAAGATACTGCGGCAAATCTTTTAAAAGAAAATCCTGCTCTAAAAGCGGAACTAGAATCTAAAAAACAAACCGACGTTGAATTTGCTAAAAATTCTGAAGCGCAGCTGGATTGGATTTACAAGCATTCTGTTTATTATGAAAAAGCTCATTTGCAATATCCTGTTTATCGAGTGCTTTAGTTTTTTATTTTGCCGATATTTTTTAACGCAAAGTGCGCTAAGGTTTTTTTATTTTGAGCGTTTTTAAAAACGTTAAGATCACAAAGCTTTGTGCGTAGAACTTTGTCAAAGTTTGAAACTTTGACAAAGTTGAATCCAATATTTTTACATTAAAATTATGTCATACAAACTCTTTCTCGACGATATTAGAGACGTAAATATGGTTTACAAAAAACTAACTAATGATGATTTCATTGTGGTTAGAAATTCTCATGATTTTAAAAAAGTTATTCTTGAAAAAGGACTTCCTGAATTAATTAGTTTTGATAATGATTTAGGTCTTGATGAAAATGATCAGGTTGCTGAAGATGGTTACGCTTGCGCCAAATGGCTGGTTTATGAATCTGGAATAGATTTACTGAATTTAAAATTCAATGTTCATTCTGCAAATCCTGTTGCTAGTCAGCAAATTCAGGGTTTACTTGATAATTATATTAAGCATTTGAGAGGTTAAAACAATTAAACATTTATTTGTATTTTCGTACAAATACTTTAACTAACTAAATTAATATTATGTCATTTCAAGGATATCTAAAAACAATCAAAGAAAAAACAGGAAATGATCCAGCCGAGTTTAAAGCTTTAGCAGAACAAAAAGGATTTACAACTGAGGGAAAATTAAACCCAGAAGTAAAAGCTGGAGATATTGTTAACTGGCTTAAAAATGATTTTGACTTAGGACAAGGTCATTCAATGGCAATTTATGCGTTGCTTAAAGGCATAAAAAATGAGGATAGTGAATGAATATATATTCCGCTACCACGAGCGTCCCGCTCGTGTCTTTTTTAAAATATTGATAAATTCAGATTGTGTTCACAAGCGGGACGTTCGCGCTAGCGAAGGTGCATATGCAATATCCTCTTTATAGAGTGCTTTAGTTTTTTATCGTAAAGTTTTTTTGATTTTGAGTGTTTTAAAAACCCTAAGATCACAAAGCTTTGCTGGATCAATTATGTTTATTTAAAATACAACAAATATGGAAAACTTATTAACTAACATTCTTAGCTATTCAATTGTTCCTACATTGATTTCTTTAATAATCACCAAAATAATTGAAGGAAGAATAAAAAGCTCTTTTGACAAGAAACTTGAAAGCACCAAAAAAGAACATTCTTTACAAATCGCAAAATTTCAAAGTGAATTGAATTCACTAATAGCAAAGGAAAATTTCAAGTTTACCGAATTACATAAAGAACGTTTTAATGTTTTAAAAAAAACTTATGCACTACTAAATAAGAGTAGAAACGATTTGGGTCTTTTCGTTGCAGAAATCAAAATTATCCCAAACAATACAACATTTGAAAAGAACGAGGAAAGATTACATATGAATTTTATATCTTCACACGATGAATTTCTAAGATACGTTGATGATAATTTAATTTTTTTTAGTGAAAATCTTGAATCGATGCTTGCTGAGTTTTTAGAAGAGTCTTTTCAAATCTCTATCGATTATAACCCAAAACATCCTGTTAACAAATTAGTATTTCCTGATAAAGAAGTAAAAAAGAATGCAGTCTCGGCTTACAAAAGACTTAATGCCAATGTTCAACCAATTATGATTGCTATAAAAAAAGAATGCAGAATGATATTAGGAGCTGATTTATAATTTCAAAATTCCCCACGCTAGCGCGAGCGTCTCGCTCGTGAACACAATCAAAATCAATTTAAGATAATTCAAAATAGTCACGAGCGGGACGCTCGCGCTAGCGACAAACATATAAAGTAAAACAACAAAAAAAAGCCTAATAAACATTAAAATTTATTAGGCTTTTTATATTTGTGAAAAGAATAATTATTTATTCTTCAATATTTTTTCTAAATACTCAACTTTATCTTTTTCAGCTTGAATCAAGCGTTCGTAAAGCTGTTTATTTTCTTCAATGGATTCCATTAATTTATCTAATGGATTAAAAGTAAATACTGGTCCATGTGAAAATGCACCATTATTACCGCTATTATCATAAAAATTATTAAAATAATTAATCGCAGCTTCGTCTGAAAAGTTTTTAAGAGCTTCAACATTAACTCCTAAAGCTTTTGCAACAGCATTAAGTTTTTCATCATCAACCTCTTCACTATTTTCAATAACTGAAATTGCTTGCTGGCTCATTCCTAAAGCCTGCGCCAAAGCTTCCTGCTTCATATCTCTAAGTTCACGAATTCGGCTTATTTTTCGCCCTATATGGTTTGATTTTGTAAATGTGCTCATAAGTCAAAGATAATATTAAGGTTCACAACAATCAATATGTAAAAAACATATTTTGCTATGTATGATACAATTTTAAATGATTTGTATCATTTTGTTATCAAAACAAAAGTACGATTTTTGGGACATGAAATAGTTAAAAACTAAAAATTACTAAATATCTAAAAAAATCTTTTAAATGCGATTGTCGCTTGAGATTATGTCAAAGTTGAAACAGATATTTCTGTAATAAAAAAATGTCTTATTCTGATATTTAAATGACTTATATGGCAGTTGAATAGTTTTTCGAAGGGTTAGTTTTAAGAATACTAACCTTATAACTATTTTATTATGAAAAGATTAAAAAAAGTACTAATGCCTTTTTTGGTTTTTGGCACTATTGTTTTAGCTGCTGGCTGTGACAATGAAGAAAATGACACAGGTCAATTAATAAGCCAAAATGCTAAAATTGATCAGGCTAAAAATTGGTTTGAAAACTACAAATCAAACTCCACAACCAATAAATCAGAAGAAGGAGAATTTAATAAAGCATTTAGAAATCTTGATTACTATTGGGAAAATGCCAAAGTAATCCAACTGAGTAATAATTCTACAGGAATCACTGTACCTATTAAGGACAATCCCGAAGATCCAGATTACAAAGGACAGAAAATGTTATATTTGTATGAATCGGGATCAAAGTATCAGGCCTTAATGCAGGAGAGATTTCCAGAGTCGCAAGACAAAATTGATGACAGCCAAAAAAAGCAGGGTTTTGAGGATTTAACTTTTTTTAGCGGTTATATCATTCATTGGGATTTTAAAAAAGGCTTTTTAAAAGGGGCTAAATTTGAAAATGACATCATTACGGGAGAGATAAAAGATGTGACAATGGTATTTGACATAGATGCAAATACAAAAAGAAATGTTACAGGTAAAATGGCTCCCATGTTCGACGAAGGAGATGGCCCCGGAGCAGAAAGAATAGTAACCACAAGAGGAGGGAATGGAGCTATTCCATTAAATAATGTTATTGTTACGCAGAAATCTCCAGCTCCAACTCCCTCTCTAGCTCCTAGGGACTTTAGTATTGCTGGCGCATTTGGTGGAGATGGAGGTTCAAGTGGGAATTCAAGTACTCCTAAAGGAGGAGGTACTGGTGAAAGTAGTGGATCTGACATTAAAGATGTTTATCCTGATTGTGGTAGCTTTAATTTTATAAAATTAAATGGTGTACCTTGGCAAGAAGCTGCTGTGAAAAACATTCGATTTAATATTGTAATAATTCAATCTTTAACCCCATTACGCACTAGTACGGAAACAATCGTATTACCACAAGCAGTATCTTTTCAAATGCCTACAAATACATCAATAGGAAATACAGACATTACTTCTGGAATAGCAGCTAGTATTGCCGCAAAGGCGGTAAACACAGCAATGGAAAAAACAAAAAATTATTATAAAGCTATTCCTGCAACTGAATTAATGGTAGATCAATTTTTTAGAAAAACATTGAAAGATGAATTTGAATTTATGGTTCCCGGAAGTAGATTAGTACTAAATCCTGTCAGCACAGTCCCACCAACTGAATATCGAAATAATTGGCTTTTCCCAAGCAATTGTAATTAAATATATTATGATAATCGAAATTTTAAAAAATATTTCAAATTCAAATTATCCGTCTAATATTTCGGAACTAAGTGAATTGGAAAAATATAACGAAAGTTATGAGCATAAAAATTTATGTAAAACATTAATCTTTTTTGAGAACAAGCATCGAAATGAAGGCTGTTTTACTGAATTAATAGAAGATTTCAAAGCAATAAACTTAAACATGAATTTTCATGATGCAACTTTGTTTAGTTCTTGTGATAGAGCCTTCAATTTACAACTTACCAAAATGAATGATAAAAATCTTCATTCTATTTGTTTAAACATAAGTGTTTTGTGCCCATATTTTACATGTTATGTTCTAGATGCAAAAGTTGATTTAAGTCTTGGAAAATGGATTGAAAAACCATATAAAAATGAAAATCTTGAAGTTTTGTATGCTGATGAAATTCATAAAATTAATGAATTAGTTGAAAAAAAATACCAAATTTCAAAGTTCCCTACAGAATTATTGAACTACAAACTTCCGCAGATTAGCAGAGGATTTATCCCATTTGGAGATTTTACATTTTTTAATGCGTTTTTTTTAGATGAATATTACACTAGATTATGAAATACATTATTTATTTCCTTCTGATTTTAGGAGGAGCATTGCTGATTTATGGTTGTATTTATCCATCTAAATATTGTTTAGATGTTAATATCCACGATACTTATTACGTGCTAACTTATATCCCCGTAGCAACATTTGTCTTTTTGTTTGCTTTTATATTTTATGTTTTACATCTTTTATATCATTACTTAAGAAAATAACATTTTAATACTAGTTTCAGAAGTTTAAATCATACTAATAATAGCCCTAGAATATTCTAGGGCTATTTATTGTAAATAAAAATATTTCTTATGACTAACAATTTTGTAAATATTACTATTGATGATCTTTCTGACAACTTTTCAGAGATAAGTGATTGTATAAAGAAATATTATCCAATAGGTCTAACAAGAGAAGATAAAAATTACTTTTCTTATTCAGGAATAGTCGCATTAAATGAAATAATTAAGAAAAACAGTAAAAAAGATTACTATGAAAAAGAATGGAATATTGGTCTTTTAGAAAAATTAAAATTAGATTTTCATGACGTATCTGGAACAACAGCTGGATTAGTTCCTAATTTTTCGGGAGTTATAAGGTTAAAAAACACCTTTGAGAGTCGAACAGAATTACATTTTTATAAAAGCTTGATTGGTGATTATTTTACTATTGAAGTTTTAGAAAATATCCATCTTAAAGAAATTTCACATCCTGTTGGCAAGCGAAAAACCTGGGCTATTGAAAACATAATTGTTTCACCTGTTGGAGAATATGAGGAAGTTTTTCTTAAAGTATATCGATCAATTACCGAAAAATATAAGGGAGTAAAATTTCTTCCTTATGTTTTTGATTTATATAGGATAAACAATTTAGATGTTCCTTACAAGTCAAATAATGAAGAAGTGACTATTGCTGGAGCATTTTTTCAAAAATTTTCTTCTTATGATAAATCAATCAAAATAATAGGAGATATTAATTATGAAATTGATCGATTGAAAAAAGATGGCAGTAAAGACCCCTAAAATTGTAACTAATTATGAAAAAAAATATTTGTCTCTTAGTATTTCTAACAATTAATTTTATAAATGCACAAACAAAATCAAATGATTATTTTACTCTATACAAAGGAGGAGAAAAATATTTAAAACCCAAAAAATATATACTATTTGATAGAGAAAAAAATAGTGGACTTGAAAAAAAAGAAAATAAAAGTAAAATTTACTTTAACACAAAAGGTGAAAGTTTCATTTTTGATATAAAAAGGCACAAAAAAGACACTTGTTCTGTTGATATTTTAAAAAAACTTAGACTTGAAAACACAACTAATTTGAAAAATGAGGCTTGTGAATTTTTCAAAAAGAAAAAAGAAGAAGTGGAAAGGAAAAAAAATATTAAATTGATTTACCCTCCAAAGGGTTGCCAGTCTTATTTTAAGGTTTATGTATTAGAAGAAATAGGCAATAATAAAGTAATTAGATATGAGGTGGACTGGGAGTATTCAGACTTCTAAAATGAGTACTTGCGCCAGCGAGATATCAATAACGCACCTAAAACAAATAAATCATGTCCATAAACTTACGAGTTGTAAAATTTATCGCAGTGCTGTCTTTTTTATTAATCAGCGGCGTCCAAGAGAATGGGGTTCCAAATTTTGCCCTGTTACTGATCTATTTCTACCAGTTTTTGTACGACCTCTTTAATAACACGTCGTCAATACTTTGGCAAGGATTAATAGCCATTCCTACATCTGGTCTGCTTGTTTTATTTTTAAGAAGCAGAAATTATAAAATTTTGCTGAGCTGTTTTGTAATTTTATTTTTTATAATGTTTTACATCACAGGAATACTGTACAATTACCACAGGATAAACACTGCTTTTGTAATCCCATTAGTTCTATTTATAATAGCTTCGGTTTATGCCATAGTTTTGACAAGAAAAGCAGCAGTTTGATATTATAATAACAATTACAGGTAAAAGACTTTAAACTATATAATTATGAAAGATGTAACAATTAATGACTTCTCAATATCATTGCTAATTTGGCAAATATTTTATATATGTTTTTTGGCAGCAATAGTATACTTATTGTATAAAATTTACAAAAAAGTCAAATAAGCTTTGTGCTCTACTAGCGTAAACATCTCGCTCGTGAACGCAATCTAAAAAAGCCTAATAAACATAAGTTTTATTAGGCTTTTTAATTGGAAAAAGAATATCAGTTTTAAAACCGATAGCGCGGATTTGTAATCCGTGCCCGCAAAGTATATCTTTACGTCTTTTTGTCTTGATAATGCTTCTCTTTACGGGCACGGATTACAAATCCGCGCTATCGTTAAGGTTAATTTTAGCTTAGGTTATTTAAATTGTAAAATCAAACTAAAAAAAAAATCTGCAAGTAAAACGTAAGATTCAAAATAACAATATATCGATTACATTATTCAAACGTTCCTACGGAACGTATAAACACAAATCTTTTTTTGGCTACCAATCAAACATTCCTAACGGAATGAATTCTCACTGGCGCGCTCGCCGGCGAAAAAACTTGAAAACCGATAGCGCGGATTTACAATCCGTGCCCGCAAAGTATATCTTACGTCTTTTTGGCTTGATAATGCTGCTCTTTACGGGTTGATAATGCTTCTCTTTACGGGCACGGTTACAAATCCGCGCTATCGTTAAGGTTAATTTTAGCTTAGGTTATTTAAATTGTA
>NZ_JBMDIY010000020.1:0-101438 GCF_057808895.1 Flavobacterium sp. FG68 | reverse complement strand
AAATCCAGTGAACAGCAATGTTCGTGCGGGTTCAAGTCCCGCTCTGAGTACTAAAAACTTCAATTGGCTTTGCTAATTGAAGTTTTTTTTTTTGCCATAAAACTAATTTTAATAGTAAATTTTATACTTTTACTTTAATGTTTTACCTTATAATTAAACTATGCAAAATATTTTTCAAAGAGAAGACTGTGATCAATTTATAAACCGCATTAATCAACTTGAAATAGATTCACAACCACTTTGGGGTAAAATGTCTGTTGATCAAATGCTGGCGCATTGCAATGTAACGTATGAAATGGTCTATGATAATATTCATGCTAAACCAAATGTCTTTATAAAATTGATGCTTAAGTTATTAGCTAAAAATGCAATTGTAAGTGAAAAGCCTTATGCAAGAAATATTCATACAGCTCCACAATTTATTATTGCCGGAGATCGTGATTTTGAACTGGAAAAAAGCAGATTGATTTCCTATATTCTAAAAACACAAGAATTAGGAGAAAATGAATTTGAGGGAAAAGAGTCTCTTTCTTTGGGTAAATTAACTACAAAAGAATGGAATAATATGTTTGCGAAACATTTAGATCATCATTTATCACAGTTTAACGTTTAATTTAAATTTACAATATGAGAGTTTATTTTATTCTATTTTTTCTGCTTTTAGGATTATCATCCAATGCACAGAAGCAAGAAGTTCAAAAAGCTATTGAAATATTCTTTGAAGGATTTCATCAAAAAGATTCGGTGAAAATAAAAACTGTTTGTGCAGATAAAATGATTTTACAGTCGATTAGTGAAAGTTCAGTAAAAGGAAACAAATTATCGAATGAAAGTACAGCTGAATTCTATAAATCTATTGCTACGATTCCGTTAACAATGAAATTTCACGAGAAAATATTGAGTTATAATATTCAAATTGATGGAACTATGGCTCATGTTTGGGCACCATATGAGTTTTATTTAAATGATAAATTAAGTCATACCGGAGTAAATACTTTCACATTGTTTAAAGAAAAAGATTCCTGGAAAATCATTTACTTAATTGATACACGTAGAAAATAATCTAATTTTTAAGAACTACAGTGTTGTAATATAGACAGATATCTGTTAAAAGGCATTCTTCACATTTAGGTTTTGGTCTGCAGATTTCCCGTCCTAAAAAGGAAATCGCCATTCCAATTTCTGACCATATACTTTTTGGTAATGCTTCCATCAAGTCTTTTTCTGCTTTATTACCGTCTTTAGCTTCTTTTATTATACCAATTCGGGGTGCAACTCTTATAACGTGTAAATCGGCAATAATTCCTTCTGGAGGTTTATTGGTTTCTCTTAAGATCACATTTGCAGATTTTCTTCCAATGCCTTTCAAAGCAGTCAATTCAGACATCGTTAAGGGAATATCTTTGTCATTTTTAATTGTTTTTGCAATTTCCAAAAGCCAATTAGCTTTGGTCGCATGATTACGAACTTTACTTATATAAGGAATGAAAGTTTCGAAATCAGTTTTTGATAAACTTGTAAGAGTTGGAAATTTTTCAAACAAAGCTGGAGCTATGTTATTAATATTGGCATCTGAATCCTGAGCAGATAAAACTACCATCACTAAAAGCTGATAGGTGTTTTGATAATCCAGAGGATGTTTTTTGCCTTTATATTTTTTTAAAATTGGTTTTAATTCAGTTTCCCAATCTATTGTTTCTCCAAATAAATCCATTTTTAATTTTCTTTAGTATTTGATATTGAAATAGTTATATATAAAGTTAATTATTTTTAATGAATTCTAAAGTTTTTTTAATAACAGTTTGATTTCCAAGTATTTTTCTGTGGCCTAATCCATCAGTTAAAAATAATGATCCGTTTTGAAGATTTTCATGAATATGAATTCCTGCTTTTACAGGAACTTCAGGATCATCGTTATCATGAATTACCAATACAGGAATTTTTATTTTTTGTGCAGCTTTATAAGCCGAAAAATCATCCATTTTTAATTGATATTTATCTTCAAAATGTAATCTTAAACGATCGCTAAATTCTCTTTTTAGTTTCAATTTAAAAATAAAATCATCTAAAATATCCTGTACAATATCTCCGCTTCCAATTATTACAGCTTTGTTTACTTGTAATCCGTCTTTAATTGCATTTAATACCGACATTCCACCTAATGAATGTCCAATTGCAAATTCAAAAGGGCCAAATTCTTTTTCAATTTCCAGAATAGAAGCAATAAACTCAGACATTATGGTTGTTTTTCCTTCAGATTTTCCATGTGCAGGCGCATCAAAACTTACAGTAGAAAAACCATTTTGCAAAAGTTCATCGGCTATTTTAAACAATTGGGTCCCTCTGCCTGACCAGCCATGAACAAGTAAAACTTTACGCTCACTTTGGCCATATTGATAAGTTACAACATTTTTATTTATGGTTGGAACATGAACAATTTTTTGAATGCTTTTGTTGTCCATTTCAAGTTCACGTTTGGGAACCTTATGTTTTATAGGCGTTGTAAACAGTCGCGCTGCAAATTTAGTTGCTAGTTTGGTGGATACAAATGCGCAAATTTTGGCAGATAGTATAATTATCTGTGGAATTTTTAATGATTTAGTAGGATTAATTGCCTTTTTTGCCATTTCAATAAATCTGATTTAAAGGCAGTACTTTGCCTATTTTTTTGCTAAATTTAAAAAAAGATAAAAATAGCATATTAATGATTGTTTCTTTAAAAATAACCACAAATTAATTTCTGAAATGGAGATATTTCATATTAGTGCAGAATGTTATCCAATGGCAAAAGTCGGCGGTTTGGCTGATGTAGTTGGTGCTTTACCAAAGTATCAGGAAAACGCAGGACACAATGTTAGAGTTGTTGTTCCGGCTTATGATACAAAATTTAGAAATGAAAATAATTTTGACTGTGTACATTGGGGTACCGTTAAATTAGGAAATTTTAATTTCCCTTTTAGTGTTTTAAAAGAAAGTACAGATAAATTAGGTTACGAATTATATCTAATTGAAATTAATGAATTATTTAATCGTCCGAATGTATATGGTTATGAGGACGATATTGAACGTTTCTTATCTTTTCAAATCGCAGTTTTAGATTGGATTATTGCCCGAAATAAAATTCCGGATATAATTAATTGTCATGATCATCATACTGGATTAATTCCGTTTCTGCTGCAATTTGCTTATAAATATGAAGTACTGAAAGATGTAAAAACGGTTATAACAATTCATAATGGCTTATATCAGGGCTGGTTTGGTTTTGATAAATTGTATTATCTGCCAGAATTCGATTTAAGACATGTGGGATTTTTAGAATGGAGTAATTCGATTAATTCATTGTCAGTTGCTGTAAAATGTGCCAATGCTGTAACAACAGTTTCTCCGAGCTATTTAAATGAAATCAATTATAGTGCGAATGGTTTAGAATCCTTGTTTCAATCCGTTAGAAATAAATCTAAAGGAATTTTAAACGGAATTGACATTGAAGTCTGGAATCCGTTAAAAGATCAAATGATTGGTGAAAATTATTCGATAGAAAGCTTTGAAATTGGAAAACAGAAAAATAAAGAAAAATTATGCGACCAATTTGATTTAGATCCTTCAAAGCCTTTGTTTAGTTTTATAGGACGTTTGTTTGAAGAAAAAGGCGGTGATTTACTGCCACAGGCTTCGGCACTTGCATTATCAGAACATTTTGAAGAGATCAATATTTTAATTCTAGGTTCGGGAAATGCTGAAATCGAATCGCAATTAACCCAATTGCGTAATGATTATAAAGGAAATTACAATGTTTTTATTGGTTATAATGAAGAATTAGCACATTTGATTTACGCAGGTTCAGATTATATTTTAATGCCTTCAAGAGTAGAACCTTGCGGTTTAAATCAAATGTATGCGATGCGTTATGGAACAATTCCAATTGTTAGAAGAACTGGAGGGTTACGTGATACTGTTATTGATTTTGGAGATGAAGGAAACGGAATCTGTCACGATCAGGCTTCGGTTGGAGATATTTGTTATTCAATAAATCGTGCAGTTAAATTGTACGATGACAAAATAAATTTTAATACCGTTTTAAGACGAGGAATGGCTGCAGACCATTCCTGGGAAAGTGTTTGCCAAGAATATATCGAGATATACAACCTAATAATTGAGAAAAATGAAATTTAAAAAGAAAAATGTAGTTGCTATTATTTTAGGAGGAGGACAAGGATCACGTTTGTTTCCATTAACAGAAACGAGATCAAAACCAGCAGTTCCAATTGGAGGAAAATATCGTTTGGTCGATATTCCAATTTCTAATTGTATCAATTCTGATATTTTTAAAATATTTGTTTTGACACAGTTCAACTCCGCATCTTTAAATGCCCATATCAAAAACACTTTCAATTTTAGTATATTCAGCCAGTCATTTGTTGATATTCTGGCGGCAGAACAAACACCGGATAATCCAACCTGGTTTCAGGGAACGGCAGATGCTGTTAGACAATGTATGTCGCATTTTTTAAAACACGATTTTGATCACGCTTTAATTCTTTCAGGTGATCAATTGTACCAAATGGATTTTAACGAAATGCTTGAAGCACACATTGCTGCCGACGCTGAAATTTCGATTGCAACTTTACCTGTAAATGCTAAAGACGCGCCAGAATTCGGAATTCTTAAAACGGATCATGAAAATAATATTCATGCTTTTATCGAAAAACCAAACGCTTCACTTTTGCCTGAATGGGAATCTGAAGTGAGTGAGCATATGCAGGAAAAAGGTAAAAAATACCTTGCTTCAATGGGGATTTACATTTTTAATAAACCCTTGTTAGAAGAATTAATGGCGAATCAGGAAACAAAAGATTTCGGTAAAGAAATCATTCCACAAGCCGTTGGAAAACATAAAATTCTAAGTTATCAATACGAAGGATATTGGACAGATATCGGAAATATTGAATCATTTTTTGAAGCGAATATTGGTTTAACGGCTGATATTCCGGAGTTTAATTTGTTTGATAACGAAAACAAAATCTTTACAAGACCAAGATTATTACCGCCATCAAAATTTAGAAATTCAATTATTAATCAATCTTTAATTTCTGAAGGCTGTATTATAAACGCTAAAGAAATTAAAAGTTCTGTTATTGGAATTCGTTCAAGAGTAGGCGTAGGAACCGTGTTGGAAAACTGTTATGTTATGGGGAACGATTTTTATCAGGATCTTGACGAAATGAATCATGAAAGCAGTATCAATAAAATCCATGTTGGTATTGGTGAAAATTGTTTTATCAAAAATGCCCTAGTTGATAAAAATGTTCGAATTGGAAATAATGTTCATATCAACGGCGGAAAACATTTAGACAATTTTACGAATGAATTGTACAGTATAAAAGACGGAATTGTTGTGATTAAAAAAGGAGTTACATTATCGGATAATTTCAGAATTGAATAAAATTTGAAAAATTCCAATAATAAAACTCCAAATTCCAATTTTAAATTATTGCCTTAAAAACCAAATATGACTAAAGTAATCACACATTCTCTATTTACTGATTTTGATATAGATTTATTCAAAGCGGGAAAACACTTCAAATTATATGAAAAATTAGGAGCGCATTTAATTGAAGTTAATGGAGTTAAAGGTGTTTATTTTGCCGTTTGGGCACCTACAGCACATTCTGTTTCGGTTGTTGGCGATTTTAATTATTGGAATCAGGGAGAACACCTTTTAAATGTTCGCTGGGATTCTTCTGGAATTTGGGAAGGATTTATTCCTGATATTTCAAAAGGAGCACTTTATAAATATAAAATTCAATCGAATATTGATGGTATAGTAACTGAAAAAGCAGATCCTTTTGCATTGTATTGCGAAAAACCTCCGCATACAGCTTCTGTAGTATGGGATTTAGATTATAAATGGAAAGACGAAAACTGGATGCAGAATCGTAAAGAGAAAAACGCTTTAGATAAACCTTATTCTGTTTACGAAGTTCATTTAGGTTCTTGGAAACGAGCAGAACATAATCGCTTTTTAAGTTATTTAGAACTGGCAGATGATTTGGTGAAATACGTTAAAGAAACCGGTTTTACACACGTAGAATTTATGCCTATTATGGAATATCCTTATGATCCTTCATGGGGTTATCAGTTAACAGGATATTTTGCGCCGACTTCACGTTTTGGGAAACCTCAGGATTTTATGGTTTTGGTCGATAGACTGCATCAGGAAGGAATTGGCGTAATTTTAGACTGGGTTCCGTCGCATTTTCCAGACGATGCACATGGTTTAGGTTATTTTGATGGTTCACATTTATACGAACATCCGGATCGCAGAAAAGGTTATCATCCAGATTGGAAAAGCTTGGTTTTTAATTATGGAAGAAATGAAGTCCGCGCTTTTTTAATTAGTAACGCTGTTTTTTGGCTCCAAAATTATCATGTTGACGGATTAAGAGTTGATGCTGTAGCTTCGATGTTATATCTTGATTATTCCAGAAAGGAAGGCGAGTGGGAAGCTAATATTTTTGGCGGAAGAGAAAATTTAGACAGTATAAGTTTTCTTAAAGAATTTAATGAAGTTATCTATGCTAATTTTGATGGAGTTCAAACTATTGCAGAAGAAAGTACTTCATTCCCGATGGTTTCAAGACCAACATTTACAGGCGGATTAGGTTTCGGAATGAAATGGATGATGGGCTGGATGCACGATACTTTAAAGTATTTTCAAAAAGAAACGGTTTATCGAAAATACCATCAAAATGATTTGACATTTTCGATGACGTATGCTTTTACGGAGAACTTTATGCTTCCGTTTTCTCATGACGAAGTGGTTTACGGCAAAAAATCTCTTATTTATAAAATGCCGGGCGATGAATGGCAGCGATTTGCCAATTTGAGATTGTTATACGGTTATATGTTTACGCATCCCGGAACTAAATTATTGTTTCAGGGAGCTGAATTTGGTCAAACCGGCGAATGGAATTTTGAACAAAGCTTAGACTGGCATTTGTTACAATATGATTTTCATTCGGGCATAAAAAGATTAATTACAGATTTAAATCATTTGTATAAATCTCGTCCAGCATTGTATGAAAAGCAATTT
The DNA here is from genome assembly GCF_057808895.1 of Flavobacterium sp. FG68. Classification (NCBI taxonomy): domain Bacteria; kingdom Pseudomonadati; phylum Bacteroidota; class Flavobacteriia; order Flavobacteriales; family Flavobacteriaceae; genus Flavobacterium; species Flavobacterium sp. FG68. Next base: position 94,345 of record NZ_JBMDIY010000020.1, on the reverse strand, counting down.
ACGGGAGAAGGTTTTGAATGGATTAATTATTCAGATCATCAAAATGCGGTTTTATCTTATATCCGAAAAGGAAATAATGCAGATGAAAATGTAATTATAGTCTGTAATTTCACGCAAGTAGTACGAGAAAATTATAGAATTGGAATTCCGAAGAAAGGTCAGTTAGAAGAGATTTTTAATAGCGATGCTGTAATTTATGGCGGCGGCGGCGTTGGAAACGGAAAATCAATAAAAATTGAATCAACGCCTTATGATGGAAGGGATTTTTCTGTCGAATTAATTTTGCCGCCATTAAGCGTAACCGTTTATTCTTTCGTTTAAATAAAATCTGACAAATATTTTTAGCGGTATTATTTTGTCATTTTATCGTTTTTAAATTATCGAATTGTTGATTTTTCGTGCTGTAATTTAATTCTCAGACAGAAAAAACGTTTTCGTGAATAAACCTTTTATTCATAGCCCTTTACTAACTTTTTTTGTATGTTTGAAATAGAGATTATTGTTATAATTAATTCATTGGCGATATGATTACAAACACATCATTAGAATACAAAGGCGATTTATATCCATCAAAGATTGTTTCGTACGAGCATGAAGGAGATTCTATTTTTTTCAATACAGATAATAAAGTAATCTTAAAAGTTACTGTTCTTAGAGACAGTTTAATTCGATTTCGCTTTACTACAAAAGGGTATTTTAGCAATGATTTTTCGTATGCAATTGACAAAAGCCAGCTTCATGGGTATAATTTTTTGGAACTTACCGAAGAAGAAACCTATTTCCAGATCAGAACCAGCAAAGTAAAATGTAAAATTCAAAAGGCAGATCTGCGGGTTTGGATTTACGATTTAAATGATTTCCTGATTTTGGAAGATGAACTTGGTTTTCATTGGGAAGAAAGCTACGAATATGGCGGAAATATTGTAAAAATGAGTAAATCTTCTAAAGACGGTGAATGTTTTTATGGTCTTGGAGATAAAGCCACTCAAATGAATTTAAAAGGCAAAAGAGTAGAAAATTTTGCTACAGATCAATATGCCTATCAAAAAGAACAAGATCCTCTTTATAAAGTAGTTCCATTTTATATTGGTTTACATAACAAACAATCTTACGGTATTTTCTTTGACAATACCTTTAGAACTTTCTTTGATTTTTGTCAGGAAAGAAGAAATGTAACGAGTTATTGGGCAGAAGGAGGAGAAATGAATTATTATTTCATTTACGGCCCTCAAATGCAGGATGTTGTAACAACTTATACCGATTTAACGGGAAAACCGGAATTGCCGCCGCTTTGGGTTTTAGGATATCACCAATGTAAATGGAGTTATTATCCTGAAAGTAAAGTCAAAGAAATCACTTCAAAATTTAGAGAACTTAAAATTCCGTGCGATGCCATTTATTTGGACATTGATTATATGGAAGGCTTTCGATGTTTTACTTGGAATAAAAACTATTTTCCAGACCCAAAAAGAATGGTCGCTGAATTAGCCGAAGATGGTTTTAAAACCGTTGTAATCATCGATCCGGGAATTAAAATAGATAAAGATTACTGGGTTTATAAAGAAGCCTTAGAAAAAGATTATTTCTGCAAAAGAGCCGATGGACCTTATATGAAAGGAAAAGTCTGGCCGGGAGAATGTAATTTTCCAGATTATACAAATCCTGCAGTTAGAGAATGGTGGGCTGGTTTATTTAAAGAATTAGTTTCAGAAATAGGAGTAAAAGGAGTTTGGAACGATATGAATGAACCTGCCGTAATGGAAGTTCCAAATAAAACTTTCCCGATGGATGTTCGTCATTTTTACGATGGAAATCCGTGCAGCCATAGAAAAGCGCACAATATTTACGGGACACAAATGGCAAGGGCAACGTATCATGGTGTAAAACGATTTGCTTATCCAAAACGCCCATTTGTTATTACAAGATCGGCATATTCTGGCGCACAGCGTTATACATCTTCCTGGACAGGAGATAACGTAGCAACTTGGGAACATTTGTGGATTGCGAATATTCAGGTGCAGAGAATGTCAATTTCAGGAATGGGATTTACGGGTTCTGATATTGGAGGATTTGCAGAACAGCCAACAGGCGAATTATACGCACGTTGGATTCAGTTAGGTGTTTTTCATCCGTTTTGCAGAACGCATTCTTCCGGAGATCATGGAAATCAAGAACCTTGGGCTTTTGACGAAGAAGTAATTAATATTACGAGAAAATTTGTCAGCCTTCGTTATCAATTATTACCTTATTTGTATACCATGTTTTGGCAGTATATTGAAGAAGGACTTCCGATGTTGAAACCTTTGGTTTATTACGATCAGGAAGATACACAAACGCATTATCGTAATGATGAATTCATCTTTGGAAATCAAATTTTAGTTTGTCCAATACTTGAACCTAATGCTGTAGGTAGACGTATGTATATTCCAAGAGGTGAGTGGTATAACTATTGGACAAATGAACTTCTTGTTGGAGGACGAGAAATCTGGGTTGATACTAAATTTGATGAAATTCCGGTTTTCGTAAAAGCTGGAGCGATCATTCCAAAATATCCGGTACAGCAATATGTTGGTGAATTAGAATTTGACGAATTAACACTCGATGTTTATTATAAAAATGGTAAAGAACAATCCGGAGTTTATGAAGATGCTCAGGATGGTTACGATTATAAAAAAGGCCGTTACAGCCATTTATCATTAAGATCAATTGGAAAAGAAAAAGAATTAATTATTCAGCTTCATAAAGAAGGAAAATACGATACGCCATACAGCAAGTATAAAATTAATTTAATTGGACTTCCATTTAAAGTAACGGAGATTGAAATTGACAACGAAAGAATCGAATTTGATAAAATTAGCTTTGAATCAAACAATTTCTTACTGGTTGATAAAGAATTTAATGAGCTTCATATTATAGGTGAATAAGTAAAATTCTGATAGCAATTGAAATAATTGTGTAAGATTTTAAGTAATATTAATTGTATTTTTGTGTGTGTTTAAATCTTTAAAATCATGAAAAAACATTTAATTTCAGGCCTTTTTGCAGTTGTTTTAGTATGCAGCTGTGCAACGAATCCTATAACTGGAAAACAAAATTTAAATTTTGTTTCAAATAGTGAATTATTTCCATCTTCTTTTCAGCAATACAGCCAGTTTTTATCTGAAAATAAAGTAATAACAGGAACTGCAGATGCAAAACGCGTAGAAACTGTTGGATTTAAAATAAAAGCTGCAGCCGAAAAATATTTAGCCTATTTAGGACAATCACAATATCTAAAAGATTATCGCTGGGAATACAAACTTGTTGACAATAAAGGAGTCAATGCCTGGTGTTTACCTGGAGGAAAAATTGTTGTTTATTCAGGAATATTACCAGTGACACAAAATGAATCTGGATTAGCAACGGTAATGGGACATGAAGTTTCACACGCGTTAGCGAATCATGGAGCGCAAAGAATGTCGGCGGCACAATTACAGCAAATTGGCGGCGCGGCTTTAGGAGCAGCAACAAGCGGGAAATCTGAAGCAACACAGCAAATTTTTGCACAAGCTTATGGAATTGGATCTGAAGTGGGGGTAATGCTGCCATTTAGCAGAAGTAACGAAAGTGAAGCAGATAAAATAGGATTAACTTTAATGGCTATTGCCGGATATAATCCAGATGATGCTGTTGCGTTCTGGACCAGAATGTCGGCTAAATCAGGAGGTTCAGGAACACCGGAATTTATGAGCACGCACCCGTCTGATGCTACGAGAATTGCCAATATAAAATCATTAATTCCCGAAGCTAAAGCGATTGCACTTAAAGTTGGTACAATTAAATAAGAGACTATTTCAAAAAATATAAAAAAAGGCTGCTCAAAAGTTGAAGCAGCCTTTTTTATTTTATATATTTCTCTGTTCCATAGGAACATTTCATCGGTAGAGAATTATATTATTATCATTGTTTACGTTCCGTAGGAACGTTTGATTTTGAAATTATTTTTTAATAATCAAATAATCAAATGTTCCAATGGAGCATATATACAGCTGATCATTATTTTTTCTACCAATGAAACATTCCTAACGGAATGGACAAATAATTATAGTAAATCAGTTTCCTTTGACTTTTAAGACAACTTTTTTTATGCTTTAAATTCTTTATAATTTAATAATGCATGAATTCGATAATTTATATTTGATTATCATAAAAATTGGATAAATTCGTAGCGCAATAACAAAACCATTTCTATGAAAAACCTACAAAAAGGAGATAAGAAATTATTAAATGCCTGGGCATTTTATGATTGGGCAAATTCAGTTTATACACTTACAATTGCATCTGCAGTATTTCCAATTTTTTACGAAGCTTTATTTGCAGAGAGAGATCATTATATTGATGTTTTCGGACTTCATTTAAAAAACTCAGCATTAATTAGTTTTATTACGGCGGCTGCTTTTTTAGTAGTTTCTTTTATTTCACCATTATTATCAGGAATTGCTGATTATGTGGGGAATAAAAAATCTTTCATGAAATTTTTCTGCTATTTAGGAGCGCTTTCGTGTATGGGATTGTATTGGTTTGATCTCGCAAATATTTATGTTGGATTGGCTTTTTATTTTCTTGGATTATTAGGGTATTGGGGAAGTTTGGTTTTCTACAATTCCTATCTTCCGGATATTGCTTTTGAAGAACAGCAGGACAGAATTAGCGCAAAAGGATATTCTTTAGGATATATAGGAAGCGTTATTTTGCTGATTATCAATTTAGCAATGATAATGAAACCAGACTGGTTTAATATTTCTGGTCCAGAACCGGCAATGAAAGCAATGCGCTATTCTTTTATAATGGTAGGAGTTTGGTGGATTTTATTTAGCCAATACACGTATTATTATTTGCCAAAAGGAAGTAAAGAAACAACTCAAAAATTAACTAAAGATGTTTTCTTTAATGGATTTAAAGAACTTAAAAAAGTTTGGGCTTCTTTGCAGAATATTATTGCTTTAAAACGTTATTTAGGCGGTTTTTTTGTTTCTAGTATGGCAGTACAGACTGTGATGTTGGTTGCAACTTACTTTGGAGCTCAGGAAATTCAATGGTCATCGCCTGAAGAAAGCCAAAAAGGTTTAATTATTTGTATTTTGCTAATTCAATTAGTTGCTGTTGTTGGTGCAGTTTTAACTTCAAGAGCTTCTGAAAAATATGGAAATATTCCAACATTGATTTTTATTAATGCAATTTGGGCAGTATTTTGTGCTTTGGCTTATTTCATCACATTGCCAGTTCATTTTTATGTTATGGCTACAGTTGCCGGATTTGTAATGGGTGGAATTCAGGCTTTATCACGTTCTACGTATTCAAAATTATTGCCTGAAACAGAAGATACAGCATCATTCTTTAGCTTTTATGATGTTGCAGAAAAAATAGGAATTGTAATAGGAATGTGTGTTTACGGAATTATCGATCAAATTACAGGAAGTCCGCGTGCGGCAATTGTTATTTTGGCAGTATTCTTTGTTACTTCTATTTTTCTATTAAGAAGAGTACCAAAAAAGGCAGTTTAAAAATCTCTTTATAATATATTTTAAAGCCGGACATTGATTTTAAAATCATTTGTCCGGCTTTTTTATTTTATAAGATTAAGTCTAATTTTGATAATAAATAAAAGCTCAATAATAAGAAGCTGTTCTGTTATTTGATTGATGATAAAAGTAAATTTATTATTGAGCTTTTATATAAAAATTAGGCTTTGGTAATGTTTCCAGATCCAGAAACTTTTACATCGCGTTTTTCAGGATTTCCTGCATATTTAATATTTCCAGAACCTGAAACTCTTGCAGTTAATTTTTCATTACAGGTAACTTTACTATTTCCTGAACCCGAAACATTTACATCTACATTTTTAGATTTTAAACTTCCCGCATCAATATCTCCGGAACCTGAAAGTTTTGTTGTAAAATTATCGGCAGTTCCTTTTAGGTTTACATTTCCTGAACCGCTCAAATTAAGTTCGAATTCATTTGAATCAATTGCTAAATTAAAGTTTCCTGACCCAGATAGTTTAGCTTGAAGTTTGTCACTTTTAATAGCATCTTTAGACTGAATATTTCCTGATCCTGACAATGCTATGTTAGAGATTTTTTCAAAAGGAACTGTAATTTGTATGTCTTTTCCGCTGCTTGGTCGAATGTTTTTGAATGATTCAATATAAATTTTTAAGGTATTGTCTTCTACTTCAACTTTAATGGATGACAGTAAGTTTTCTTCTCCTTTAATTGTAATTTTCCCTTCTTTTCCGGCAACAAGATTTACATCAAAAAAGCCTGAAATTTTAATACCGTCATAATCTCCTGTAGTTCTGGTTTCAGTTACAACTTTACCGTTTCCTTTAATTTTATTTTGAGCGTTTGTATTAAAACTCAAAAGAAATACTGCACAAACAAATAATAGAATTGATTTTTTCATAGTCTTGATTTTTTTAGATGATTAATTTTTTAATACTGACACGCTGCCGTAATTTGTAGTGATGTTGATTTTATTTTGTCCTTTTTTCTTGTAAAAACCGCTTATTCTTTTCGTATTGCTTTTAATTTCAGAAACCGAAATATCTAAAGCACTGTCAGGTTTAATATTGCTGTATCGTCCAGATATATCAAAATCAAAGGCATAGTTGGGATCAAAACCAAGTGATACATCTGTATATCCTGAATTTATGCTCACATTTCCCGCTTTTTCACTAATGTTTTTTACACTGATTTTGCTGTAATTAGTATCAAAATTAAAACTGCTTGAAATTTCTCCAATCAAAATGGTTAAATAATTTCCGGAACCTGATAATGAATTGATTTTCTGAAATTTAAAAGTACCGTAATTACAGCTGTATTTAATATTCTGACCATCATTTAAGGTAACATCAGTATAATTGGCATCAAGGTTAAGATTTCCCGAATCATTAATTTTTAGACCCGAATATCTGGCATCAATATTTCCGTTTTTAATATACTCGATACTTGAATTTTGACAGTACGCAATTTCAATTCGGTTGCTTGAACCGTTTAATCTTCCTAATATCGTTTTTCCGTATTTACAGCTAATATCCGTTGTCGATTCTAAATTGAGCGTTGTAATGTTTCCATATTTATTAACCAGTTTTACAGAACCATTTTTAGGAATTTTAATAACATAATTAATTTCAAAACTGTTATTGCTTCCTTTACTTTTAAAAGTCGAGTTTCCAATATTAGTTATCGCAGTTACTAAGCTTTTCAGCGCTGTAATTTCAATGTCAATACTGTTTAATTTTTCATTTACCCAGTTTTCGTTTGTACCGTTAACTTTAATGGTAATGTCAAGATCAATTTTATCTTCATCCCAGGTCGATACTGTGATGTTTCCATATTTGTTATCAATATCAATTCCTGCATTAGAGTTGACGATATAGGTTTTTTTGATACTTTTTTCTTTGGTAATAAAAGTATCATCATTTGAAAATCCTAAAAAAGGAATCAAAAGCAATAAGATTAGTAAATTATAATGTTTTTTCATTAGATGTATTTTTTAAATTTTCGTTTTCTTCAATTCGCTTTAAAACTGTTTGCAAAAAGGAAATTCTCGTTTGCAGGTTGCTAATCATAGCGTAAATAATTTGTTTGTTTTCCCCGTTTTTCTGAACTTCTTTAATGATTTTTTCATAATCAGCATCAAACACTTTCATTTGTTTTAATGCATCATTTATAATCTGTTCATTTTCCGGTGAATTCTTTTCCTTTAATTTAACTAGCTCATTCTCGATCAAAATATTAAAGATAGAATCAGTGCGTTTGGTTTCCTGCGATGCAAATTTAAGTTCCTTTGGTTTTTCATTATTATTGTAAAATAGTGACACACCCAAAAGCACAGCAATTGATGCAGCAGTGGCCCAGCCGGCAAAATTCTTTTTTCGTGGCTTTTTGTTATTCAATTTGTCTAAAAAATCAATTTGATGATCCGGATTCATTTCATGAATATCCCATTGATTTTCAAACTTGTTAAATAATTGATCTAAATCGTCATTTTCCTTTTTCATATCTCCTCTAATTTTTTTCGTAAACTTTCTTTGGCGCGGCTTAAAGTGGTTCTGCAGTTGGCGTAGCTGATATTCAGGATTTCGCAAATTTCTTCCTGATCGTAGCCTTCAATATAAAAGAGCGTCAAAACCATTCTGTAATTGTCTTTCAGGCCCGAAATGGTATCTAAAACCTGTTTCACTTTAAGTGAATTCAGATCAATACTTTCAGACAATATAGAATCGTTTTCTTCTATTTTAAAAAGCGTTTTATTCAGGTCTTCCATCTGGAAAGCATTGTTTTTCTTATAAAAATCGATACTATAATTAATGATGATTTTTTTAAGCCACGCACCAAACGCAACTTCCTGCTTATAATCGTTAATTTTTGTAAAAGCTTTCAAAAAACCTTCCTGCATGACGTCTTGTGCAAAATGCTCGTCTTTTACAATCCTGTAAGCCACGTTGTACATAGCTTTACAATAACGATTGTAAACTTCGAATTGAGCCTTTTGATTGTTGTTTTTACAAAGTGCGATTAATTCTTCGATATTTTGATTTGTTATACTCAAGTAATGGTTGCTAGTTTTTTATAATGACTTTGCTTTTTTTAATATGTTACACTTTTTATAAAATTAATTTTAATTTTTTTAGAAATAGATGAAATTAAGGGCTAAAACTAAATTTCAAACGTCACTATTTTGCATTTGGCATAATGATTGTCTATTTTTATGGCCTATCTTGTAAATGAAACACTTAATTGAAACAGCAGCTTTTAAGGCCGTGTTTACAAATAGTATTAAACTTTTAATGACAAAACGACTTATATATTATTATGTCAAATCATAAAATACTCACTATTGACAATCTGTCACTACAAGAATTTGATTCAGAAGCAGAATTAATTCCATTATTAACTCCAGAGGACGAAGAGGAAATGAACAATGAAGAACTTCCTGTTTCTCTGCCAATTTTACCTTTACGAAATACAGTTTTATTCCCGGGAGTTGTGATTCCAATTTCTGCAGGACGAGATAAATCAATTAAATTAATTAATGATGCCAATGCCGGCGGAAAAATTATTGGAGTTGTTTCTCAAATTAATGAAGAAGACGAAGATCCGTCAAAAGACGATATTCATAAAATAGGAACGGTTGCACGCATTTTACGTGTTTTAAAGATGCCCGACGGAAATGTAACCGTTATATTACAAGGAAAAAAACGTTTTGAAATTGACGAAGTTGTTTCAGAAGATCCTTATATGACGGCTACTATTAAAGAAGTGTCAGAAGAACGTCCTGATGAAAATGACAGTGAATTTACGGCTATTTTAGATTCTGTAAAAGAACTGGCAATCCAAATCATTAAAGAAAGTCCAAACATTCCATCTGAAGCAACATTTGCCATTAAAAATATTGAAAGCCAATCGTTTTTGATCAATTTTGTGTCTTCAAACATGAATTTATCCGTAAAAGAAAAACAAGGTCTTTTATCGATTAATGGCTTAAAAGAGCGTGCTTTAGAAACTTTGCGTTATATGAATGTTGAACTTCAAAAATTAGAATTGAAGAATGACATTCAGTCAAAAGTTCGTTTTGATTTAGATCAGCAGCAGCGTGAATATTTCCTTCATCAGCAAATGAAAACTATTCAGGAAGAATTGGGAGGCGTTTCGCAGGAAGAGGAAATGGACGAAATGGGAATAAAAGCGAAAACCAAAAAATGGGACGAAAAAACGCAGAAACATTTCGAAAAAGAATTATCTAAAATGCGCAGAATGAATCCGCAGTCGCCAGATTTTGGAATTCAGCGTAATTATTTAGAGTTATTTTTAGAATTGCCTTGGGGCGAATATTCTAAAGATAAATTTGATTTAAAATTTGCTCAAAAAATATTAGATAAAGATCACTTTGGTCTTGATGAAGTTAAGAAAAGAATGATTGAACATTTGGCAGTTTTAAAATTGCGAAATGACATGAAATCACCAATTATATGTTTAACAGGACCTCCGGGAGTTGGTAAAACTTCTATTGGACGTTCTGTAGCCGAAGCTTTAGGTCGTGAATACGTGCGTATTTCTTTAGGAGGATTACGTGATGAGGCAGAGATTCGCGGACACAGAAAAACGTATATTGGAGCTATGCCGGGACGTATCATTCAAAGTTTGAAAAAAGCAGGAACTTCAAATCCGGTTTTTATTTTAGATGAGATTGATAAATTATCAAACGGAAACAGCGGCGATCCATCTTCAGCATTATTAGAAGTTTTAGATCCGGAGCAAAACAATGCTTTTTACGATAATTTCCTTGAAATGGGTTATGATTTATCTAAAGTAATGTTTATTGCGACTTCAAACAATATGGCGGCGATTCAGCCTGCTTTGCGTGACAGAATGGAAGTAATCAAAATGTCAGGTTATACAATTGAAGAAAAAGTAGAAATTGCGAAAAGACACCTTTTTCCAAAACAATTAGAAGCACACGGATTAACTGCCAAAGATTTGACAATTGGAAAAAAACAATTAGAAAAAATTGTTGAAGGATATACAAGAGAATCCGGTGTTCGTAATTTAGAAACTAAAATTGCCCAAGTAATTCGTAATGCGGCAAAAGCCGTTGCGATGGAAGAGGAGTACAACAAAAAAGTTACAGACGAAGATATCGTAAAAGTTTTAGGAGTTCCAAGATTAGAGCGAGATAAATACGAAAACAATGATGTTGCCGGAGTTGTTACAGGTTTAGCCTGGACAAGTGTTGGAGGAGATATCTTATTTATAGAATCATTAATTTCTGAAGGAAAAGGTTCTTTAACCATTACCGGAAACCTTGGAAATGTAATGAAAGAATCGGCTACAATTGCTTTAGAATACATTAAAGCAAATGCTAAAAAGTTAGGTTTAGGAATTGAATTGTTCCAAAAATATAACATTCACCTGCACGTTCCGGAAGGAGCAACACCAAAAGACGGGCCAAGCGCAGGTATTGCAATGCTTACTTCTTTAGTTTCATTATTGACACAAAAGAAGGTTAAGAAAAGCCTTGCCATGACTGGAGAAATCACTTTACGTGGAAAAGTTTTGCCTGTGGGCGGAATTAAAGAAAAAATCCTTGCAGCAAAAAGAGCAGGAATTAAAGAAATCATTCTTTGTCACGAAAACAAAAGCGATATCGACGAAATTAAAGCAGAATATTTAGAAGGTCTTACTTTTCATTATGTAAAAGAAATGAGCGAAGTTCTGGCTTTAGCCTTGACAGATCAAAATGTAAAAAATGCTAAAACGTTGAAATAAACTCACGTTTTAAAGTCGAATTTTTTAAAACCCAAATTCCAAATTTCAAACTATAACAAGGTTTGGAATTTGGAATTTTTTTATTGGAATTTATTTAATGTTTAATTTTATTTTTGGCGTTATATAATTTTATATTTGTATTTGCGTTATTCCCATATAGGAACGCCACAAAAACAAATGCCAAAACACTATGTTTTATTTTTAATGTTACTACTTTGTTCGGTTTCGTTCGGGCAGGTTGGAGGGCGTTACACCTATCAATTTCTAAATTTAACAGCATCTCCGCGTCAGGCAGCGCTGGGAGGAAAAGTGATTACGATATATGACGAAGATGTTAACCAGGCTATGTCCAATCCAGCCGTTTTAAACGCAGATATGGACAACCATTTAGCCTTGAATTATGGAAATTATTACGGAGAAGCTTCTTATGGAAGTGCCTCTTATGCTTATACTTATGACCGCCACGTGCAGACTTTCTATGCCGGAGTTAATTATATAAACTACGGATCTTTTGAAGGTTACGACGAAAACGGTCAGGCTACATCAGATTTTACAGGAAGTGAAGGCGCATTGTCATTTGGATATGCTTATAATGTACCTTTTACAGATCTTCATATTGGAGCTAGTGCGAAGTTAATAACTTCAACACTGGAAAGTTATAATTCGATTGGAGGCGCAGTAGATATAGGTTTATTATATATTGATGAAAAAAATGATTTAAATTATGCGCTGGTATTTCGCAATATAGGTACACAATTTAGAACGTATTCCGGAATACAGGAAAATTTACCTTTTGAAATCACTGCCGGAATTTCGCAGGAATTAGAACATGTCCCTATTCGCTGGCATCTTACTTTAGAGAATTTGCAGCAATGGAATATTTCTTTTTCGAATCCCGTTCGCGGAGAAACCAATATTGATGGTTCAACAAGTAGTGAAAAAGTTTCATTTGTAAATAATGCTTTGAGGCATGTCCTTTTTGGTATTGAACTCTTCCCTAAAAAAGCAGTAAACCTGCGTTTAGGCTATAATTTTAGAAGAGGAGAAGAATTACGTGTAGAAGATCAACGTAATTTTTCAGGAATTTCATTAGGTTTTGGATTAAAGATGAATAAGTTAAAGTTTAACTATTCGTACTCTAGATATACATTGGCAGGAAATACAAGTCTTTTTGGTTTAATTCTAAATCTTCAGTAATTTATATGAAATTATTCAGTTTACTTTTGTTTATGACTGTAGGCGTTTTCACGGGATCAAAACACTACTTCAAAGAAGAAGCTTCTATTACCAGTGTGGAAATCGAAAGAATTAACAACAGGGTAGATGAAATTAGAGACATGATTAACATCGATCACAGATACAATACTAAAATTGCATTTTTGGTTGATATGAAAGTGCCTTCAGGAAAAAATCGTTTTTTTGTTTACGATTTAGAGAAAAATGAAATCATAGACCAAGGTCTCGTTGCGCACGGTTCCGGCTCTGAAACGGGCATTAACGGAATGCTTAAATTTAGTAATGAGCCTAACTCAAATTGCACAGCGCTTGGCAGATATGTAATAGGTAAAAATTACAAAGGCATCTTTGGGAAAGCATATAGATTAATGGGTTTAGATGAATCTAATAATAATGCTTTAAAAAGAGCAATAGTATTACACTCTTATTCTGCAGTTCCTGCTGAAGAACAAAATTATTACATCAGCCGCAGTAAAGGATGCCCAATGGTTAGTGAACAATTTTTTAAACGAATAGAAAAGATAATTGATAGTTCTAAATCGAATATTCTTTTAGATATTTATTATTAAAAAGTATTTATTTAGAAATATCTTAGTAATACACTATTATTACAGAAAGCAGAATAACTTTTTGTAATAATAGTTTTTTTTTTGAACAAGATAACAGATATTGAAAACGTTACAATTTGATATCGTTATTGCTGTTTGAAGCATTCAACTTACAGAGAAAGATGTTACATTTGCAGTTGTATTTTTTGACTGTTTGATAGTCACATATCGTATTACTTAGAGAATAAAAATTAAAACATAAAAAATTGAAAAAAATTACAATTGCTATCGACGGGTTTTCATCAACAGGGAAAAGCACTTTGGCAAAACAATTGGCAAAAGAACTTGAATATGTATATGTTGATACTGGAGCAATGTATCGCGCCGTGGCCTATTTTGCCATGCAGAACAAGTTTATTGGAACTGATTTTTTTGATAAAGAAACTTTGATTCAGGCACTACCAAACATTCAGTTAGAGTTTAGATTTAATGCTGATTTAGGTTTTGCCGAAATGTATTTGAATGGTGAAAACGTTGAAAAACAAATTAGAACTATTGAAGTTTCTAATTTTGTAAGCAAAGTAGCCGAAATTTCAGAAGTGCGTGCCAAATTAGTGGAACAGCAGCAGGAAATGGGAACAAATAAGGCTATTGTAATGGACGGCAGAGATATTGGAACTGTAGTTTTTCCAAATGCCGAACTTAAAATATTCATGACTGCCAGCGCCGAAACCCGTGCACAGAGACGTTTTGATGAATTACAGCAAAAAGGCGATAATGTTTCTTACGAAGATGTTTTAAAAAATGTTATGGAGAGAGATTATATCGATACACACCGCGAAGATTCTCCGCTTGTAATCGCAGATGATGCTATTGAGATCGATAATTCTTACTTAAATAAAGAAGAACAATTTGCAGCTGTTTTAGAATTAGTAAATGATGTTGTTAAAATAGATTAATTTTTTGTAGATATTATTTTAAATGGTAGTTTTACGACTTCATTTTTACTAAAAAGACAATTTCATTATATGGGAATTAAAAACAGGTTAATCTTAATGAGCTTTCTTCAATTTTTTGTTTGGGGAGCCTGGCTTATTACAATTGGAAATTATTGGTTTGGAACCAAAAATTGGGAAGGAACTCAATTTGGTTTAGTATTTGGAACCATGGGAATTGCTTCATTATTCATGCCTACATTAACCGGAATTATTGCCGACAGATGGGTAAATGCTGAAAAACTTTATGGAATTTTACATATTGTTTATGCAGTTGTTTTATTTGGAATTGCTCAAGTAACTACTCCTGATAATTTTATTTTGGTAATGCTTTTAGCAATGTGCTGCTATATGCCAACAATTGCTTTAAGTAACTCTATTTCTTATACTTCATTAAAATTAAATAATAAAAATATCGTAAAAGATTTTCCGCCCATTCGTGTTTGGGGAACTATCGGTTTTATTGTTGCGATGTGGATCACAAATTTAAGTGGAAGTAAAGCGACAGAATATCAGTTTTATATTGCTGGAATTGGAGCTTTAATTCTGGGGATTTATGCCTTTACATTGCCTAAATGTGAGCCGCAGCGTTTAATTAAAGAAAATGCAACCTGGACAGAAACTTTAGGTTTAGAGTCTTTTAAATTATTTGGAAACTATAAAATGGCTTTGTTCTTTGTTTTTTCTATGTTTTTAGGAGGAGCGCTTCAGTTAACAAATGCTTATGGAGATGTGTTTTTAGATGAATTTAAACATTTTCCAAAATATGCAGATTCTTTCGTAATTAAATATTCGACTATTATTATGTCGATTTCTCAAGTTTCTGAAACGTTATTTATTTTAGCAATTCCGTTTTTCTTAAGACGTTTCGGAATCAAGCAAGTTATGCTTATTAGTATGCTGGCTTGGGTATTACGTTTCGGATTATTTGCTTTTGGAGATCCTGTAAATGGTTTATGGATGATTATTCTTTCTTGTATTGTGTACGGAATGGCATTTGATTTCTTTAATATTTCTGGTTCATTATTCGTAGAAAGTAATACCGATTCTAAAATTCGTTCGTCTGCACAAGGATTGTTCATGATGATGACAAACGGAGTTGGAGCAGTTTTAGGAAGTTTAACTTCTGGCTGGGCAATTGATCGTTTCTTTACGAAATCATTTAATACAACTACAGAATTAGCCGGATTTTTACAAACAGATGCATCAAATGAAAAAATGGCTGCATTTGTAAAAAGTCAAGGAAATTCTATTTCTGCTGATGGTGCTTTTTCAAACCCAATTTTAATGAAAGACTGGCATACGATCTGGCTTTCTTTTGCTTTATATGCTTTGGTTATTGCAATTGCTTTTGCATTATTATTTAAACATAAACATGATCCAAAGGAAATTGAAAATTTGAGTCATTAAATAAAATATTATATCAAACCCAGCAGATTTTGTTGGGTTTGTTTTTTAAACCAATGATTTAAATTTTATGAAATTTGAGTTAGAGTTTGATAAAGATATTTACAATAAACAAATGGATTTATTGTTCGATCTTAATTGGAAACAGAAAAAAGATTATTATAAAAATTCGCAATATCTTGGATTAGTTTTAATCATTATTGGAATTGCCTTAATTTACAAGAGACCCAATATATTTGGAATTGGTTACGTTTTTGCGTTTTTCGGGCTGACTAATCTTATACCTTTTATCTATTATTACTTCAAAATAAGATCTTTTTATAAAAGAATGGAAGATGTTAAGGTAAAGGAAATTAATGATTTTCATTATTTAAAATATATGAATTTGGAATTTACAGAAAATGCTTTAATAGCAACTTCTGGGGAACATTTCAATCTTATCCAATGGTCAGAATTGATACACTATATTATCAAAGAAAATAATTTGATACTGATAACTAAAAATTATGAGCCTTTAATTTTAGGTGAAATAGAAGTTGGTTCTGAAAACTTCGAGAAAATAATAGCTTTTGTTAAAGTAAAGTTTGAGGTTAAAGAATAAACAGTTAAACCTTTGTCAAAGTTCAAAACTTTGACAAAGGTGGCTGCACATAGTAAACCCGACAAGTTTTTAAAACCTGTCGGGTTTCTTGCGTTTAAAAAGTACTGCTATTGAAATAAATGCAATAACTTAGTAATTCATTTTTAAGATTTTAATGATGCCGAAACTAAAATTATTTGTTTTGCTTTTGATTAGCACTTTTGGATTTGCTCAAACGAAAGCATTGTATGAGAAAAGTGTAGAAGCTTATAAAAGCAAAGATTATGTTCAGTTTTTAAAATTGACCAAACAATTGGATAGTATTAGGCCGGCACATCCCACTTTTACTTATAATTTGGCATCGGCTTATGCTTTAAATGGTAAAAAAGAGGAAGCCTTATCAGTTTTAAAAAGAATGGTTCTGGCAAATAATACAGTTCCTTTTGAAGATGATTCGGATTTTGAATCTATAAAAAATGATGATGGTTTTAAAGAATTATTGCAGTTGAAAGTTTCTCAATCTAAAACAATTAAAAATTCAGTTGAAAAACTCCGACTTTCTGAGAAAAATCTTCATCCGGAAGGATTGTTTTATTTAGAAAAACAAAAGCTTTGGCTTTCCTCAAGTATTCGGAATAAAAAGATCGTTTCTTTTGATGCGTCTGGAAAATGCTCCGATTGGTTTACAGATTGTTTGTATTCGGTTTTTGCTTTAAAAGCAGATGATGATCAAAAATATCTTTGGGTGGCTTGTTCTGCAATTCCTGAAATGAAGGGTTTTACAAAAGAACTGGATGGAAAAAGTGAGATTTTAAAAATCGAAATTTCCTCTAAAAAACTGATTAAGCGATATACTATTGAAGGAAATCATGTTTTTGGAGATATTGCTGTGGGTAAAAATAATGATGTTTATATTTCAGATAGTGCTGAACCGATTATTTATAAAATTGAAAATGATAATTTAGTTTTGTTGAAGGATTTAAGAAATGAAGCTTTTAATCTGCAGGGAATTACATTTAATAAAAACGAATCAAAATTGTTTGTCGCTGATTATTTAAAAGGCATTTGTGTAATTGATATAAAAACTAAAAAAGAATATTGGCTGGAATTTCCAAATGAGGTTTCTAAAAAAGGAATCGATGGATTGGCTTATTATAAAAATTCATTAATCGCAATTGAAAATGGAGTAGTGCCGATTAGAATAATGCGTTACAACTTAAACCAATCTGAAACTAAAATAACTGATTTTGCAATTTTAGATAATAATAGGGAAGAGTTCAATGAACCTGCCTTAGCGGCTTTAGTTCATGATAAATTATATTTCTTTGCTAATTCGCCCTGGAAATTTTATGACAAAAATTTTCAACTTGACGAAAGTAAGTTTGAAAACCCAAAGCTGTTTGAACTTGATTTAGAAAAACCTTTGTCAAAGTTTTAAACTTTTAGGAAGATAATTGCGTATAGTAAACCCGACAGGTTTTTAAAACCTGTCGGGTTTCTTATTGTGAAAACGATTGTCAGGCTGAGCGAGTCGAAGCCCATTGTTACCGATAAAGGCTTCGATTTCGCTCAGCCTGATATGAAATGGTTCTTAAAAGCTGCTAAACGTCTCATTTAGCCCCGATAGAGCGGTTATCCTTTTATGGTCTCGTTTTTAGAACGAGACCATAAAAGATAAGAGCGAAAGCGGGACTTTTGGTCTTGAAAAGCTTAAAATGTTCTGCTCCTGAACAATTGACTGATAATCATCTGCAATTATTTTGTAAGTACAAATATTTGTAGTAATTTTGCAGTCCTTTTGGCGAAGAAGAGTTTCCTTTAGGTATCAACCATTTATGTAAAACAACTTCTGTATTTTCTACTGCTTTATGAAACTCGAGAAAAACAGAATACAAATTTTTTTATCAGCATGTCTGAACAAACAAAAACACAAGAAGAGTTTTTAGCGAATTTTAACTGGCATAACTTCCAAGAAGGAATTGATGCAGTTGACGAGAAAAACTTACAAGAATTCGAAGAACTAGTATCTAAAACTTTCATCGCTACAGATCAAGAAGAAGTAGTTGAAGGTGTAGTTGTAAGAATTACAGATAGAGACGTTATCGTTGATATCAACGCAAAATCGGAAGGTGTTATTTCTTTAAACGAATTCCGTTACAACCC
Organism: Flavobacterium sp. FG68; assembly: GCF_057808895.1. Taxonomy (NCBI): domain Bacteria; kingdom Pseudomonadati; phylum Bacteroidota; class Flavobacteriia; order Flavobacteriales; family Flavobacteriaceae; genus Flavobacterium; species Flavobacterium sp. FG68. The sequence goes on along the minus strand of NZ_JBMDIY010000020.1, from coordinate 76,104 downwards.
AAACTTAAAAGTGGGTGACAAAGTAGAAGTATTAATCGACATCCGTGAGGATAAAACAGGTCAATTAGTATTATCTCACAGAAAAGCTCGTACTATTAAATCATGGGATAGAGTTATCGCAGCAAACGAAACAGGTGAAATCGTTAATGGTTTTGTAAAATGCAGAACTAAAGGTGGTATGATCGTTGACGTTTTTGGTATCGAAGCTTTCTTACCTGGTTCTCAAATTGACGTTAAGCCAATTAGAGACTACGATGTATATGTAAACAAAATGATGGAATTCAAAGTGGTAAAAATTAACCACGAATTCAAAAACGTTGTTGTATCTCATAAAGCGCTTATCGAAGCTGATATCGAAGTACAGAAAAAAGAAATCATCGGTCAATTACAAAAAGGACAAGTATTAGAAGGTGTTGTTAAAAACATTACTTCTTATGGTGTGTTCATTGACTTAGGTGGTGTTGACGGATTAATTCACATTACTGACCTTTCTTGGAGCAGAATCAACCACCCAAGTGAAGTTCTTGAATTAGACCAAAAATTAAACGTTGTAATCCTTGATTTCGATGATGAGAAAACAAGAATTCAATTAGGATTGAAACAATTAAACGCTCACCCATGGGATGCTTTAGATGCTAATTTAACAATTGGTGATAAAGTAAAAGGTAAAGTAGTTGTAATCGCTGATTACGGTGCATTTATCGAAGTTGCTGAAGGTGTTGAAGGTTTAATCCACGTTTCTGAAATGTCATGGTCAACTCACTTACGTTCTGCTCAGGACTTCGTGAAAGTTGGAGATGTTGTTGAAGCAGTTATCTTAACTCTTGACAGAGATGATCGTAAGATGTCATTAGGTATCAAACAATTGACTCAAGATCCATGGACTGACATTACTTCTAAATACCCAGTAGGTTCTAAACATACAGGTATCGTTAGAAACTTTACAAACTTTGGTATTTTCGTAGAATTAGAAGAAGGAATTGATGGATTAATTTACATCTCTGACCTTTCTTGGACTAAGAAAATCAAACACCCATCTGAATTTGTAAATGTTGGTGAAAAACTTGATGTAGTTGTATTAGAATTAGATGTTGAAGGACGTAAATTATCTTTAGGTCACAAACAAACTACTGCTAATCCTTGGGATCAATACGAAGATTCTTTCGCTGTAGGAACTATCCACAATGGTGAAATTTCTGAAATCGTTGACAAAGGAGCTACTGTAGAATTCGGAGATGATATCGTTGCTTTCATTCCTACTCGTCACCTTGAAAAAGAAGACGGAAAGAAATTGAAAAAAGGTGATACTGCTGATTTCAAAGTAATCGAATTCAACAAAGAATTCAAAAGAGTAGTTGCTTCTCACACTGCTATCTTCCGTGAAGAAGAAGAGAAAAACGTGAAAGCTGCAACTGAAAATACTTCATCTGCTTCTACTACAAATGCACCAGCTGCAACTTTAGGAGATAACAATGATGTATTAGCTGCATTAAAAGCTAAAATGGAAAAAACTGAGAAAAAATAATTCTTAGTTTTCTTTAAATAGAAAGTCCCACAGAAATGTGGGACTTTTTTTATTCATTTTGTTTTAGGTTTTCTTTGTTTCATGTTTAAAGTTTTTACAGAATTGAACTTTATTTAATTGCTAATAAATTTTCTTCTTTCGGAGTATAATAATCTACAATGGAATAGGAATTTATACCAGTAATTTTCATTTCATCTAAAATATCAACCAAATTACCATAATTAGATTTTTTACTTGGTTTTATAATTACAGTAATTCCTCTGCCAGGTTTTCCTCGTTGTGCTGAATATTCTAAAACTTTTCTATTTCGTTCTAATAGCTCTTTTCTGATTCCATTTTTTCCGTATTGTATTGCTTTTGGTGCTTCAATTGGAAAAAATAATAATCCTGAATAAGTAATTATTTTGTTATTATCATCAAGTAAAAGTGTTAAAACACGGTTTTCATCATGGAGCACACAACCTGTAAAACGCCATTCGTCATCATCATAATTTGGTAAATTGTATTCCATAACTTTTGGCTTAGATAATTCACCAACAAGCATGAAAAATATAATCAACAAAAATGAAACACTGACCATTGCAGTCAAATCAACTCTTGAGCTCAATTTTTTACTTCTTACTTTTTGAGGCAGATTTTTCATAGATTTAGATTTAAGTTAATTAAGAAATTATTTTGAAGCCAATAAATTAGATTCTTCAGTAGTAAATTCATCGACAATTGAAAAAGTATTGATATTTGCTATTCTCATTTCATCTAAAATCTCGACCAAATTTTTAAAATTACTTTTTGGACTTGGTTTTATAACTACGATTACACCATTTCTTGGTTTTCCTACCGATATCATGTAATCACTTACTTCTTTCTTTTTTTGAAATACTTCCTTACGAATTGCATCCTTTCCAAATTCAACTTTTTTCACCGTATTCTGGTCAAATTCTAATATACCCGAATAAGTTATTATTTTATCATTTTGGTCAAGCAAAATTGTATATAAACGATTTCCTCTAATACAGCCAGGACAGCCATGGCCGCCTTCTTTGTCCGGAAGACTTAAATCCATAACTTTTGCTTTTGATAATTCACCAACAAGCATGAAAAATATGATTAGTAAAAACGAAACACTGACCATTGCAGTCAAATCAACTCTTGAACTCAATTTTTTACTTCTTACTCTTTGAGGCAGGTTTTTCATAATTTAGATTTAAGTTAATAAGAATTATTTTGAAGCCAATAAATTAGATTCTTGTGGAGTAAACTCAGGTACTATTGCATAGGTTTCAATATTAGCAATTGCCATTTCATCTAAAATATCAACTAGATTTTTAAAGTTAGATTTTTTACTCGGTTTTATAATTACAGTAAGTCCTCTTCCGGGTTTTCCTAAAGCGGCTGAATATTCAAGCATGCTTTTATTTCTCTTTAACAATTCCTGACGAATTCCCTCTTTACCGTATTTAATTTCTTTCGGTGCAATTATCGGAGAACTTAAAATCCCCATGTAATATATCAATTTATTATTTTCACCTAGCATTACAGTTATTGATCTATTCTCTCCATAATGAGGAGGAGGGCAGTCACAGCAACCTCTATCTCGTCCTGTATCATATACTAAAACTTTTGCTTTTGATAATTCACCAACAAGCATAAAAAATATAATCAATAAAAAGGAAACACTGACCATTGCAGTTAAATCAACTCTTGAGCTCAATTTTTTACTTCTTACTTTTTTAGGTAGATTTTGCATAATGAAGATGTTTTGAATCTAAATTTAGTGATAAAAAGAAAGCAAAATTCATCATGATCTTAAAAAATAATGAAAAATAATTTTAAGATTAAAGGCTTGTTTTTCAGTGGTTATTGCGGATTTTTCAATGATTTTTTAATTATTTTAATTTTTCGTAAAACCAAAACAAATATATCCCCGTAAATGAACATATAACTTAAAATAATAATTATGAAAACTAGAAATTTTTTAGCCGCAGCAATTTTAACATTATCATTCGGATTTACATCATTTGCTCAAAAAACAGTAATGGTTGGTGGAGCAGCAATGTATCCTAACAAAAATATTATTAAGAATGCCGTTAATTCAAAAGATCACACAACGCTTGTTGCCGCAGTAAAAGCTGCCGATTTAGTTGAAACCTTACAAGGCAAAGGACCATTCACTGTTTTTGCTCCAACAAATGCAGCATTTGATAAATTACCAGCAGGAACTGTGGAAACATTATTGAAACCGGAAAATAAAAAAATGCTGCAAACGATCTTGACCTATCATGTTGCTGCAGGAAAATGGAATGCATCTGATATTGCAAAAGCAATAAAAGCAGGTAAAGGAAAAGCTACTATTAAAACAGTTAGCGGTGGAACTCTTACGGCTTGGATGAAAGGAAAAGACTTATATATCAGCGATGAAAATGGTGGTGAAGCAAAAGTAACAATTGCAGATGTTAACCAGTCAAATGGTGTAATTCATGTAGTTGATGCAGTATTATTGCCTAAAAAATAATTAAGACCTCCAAAAATTGAATGCCTACAATGAAGAAGCCTTGCAGTTATATGCAGGGCTTTTTTTATTTCTTTGCGGTCAAAGTACTTCCCGCAGACGCAATTACAACACACAATACAGCCAAAATTTCGTAAAAGCTTAAGTTTTCCTGTAGAAAGATAAATCCGCAAATAGAAGCAGCTGCAGGCTCTAAACTCATTAAAATACTAAACGTACGCGGAGGAAGCTGACCTAAAGCTTTCATTTCTAAAGTAAACGGAATCGCACTAGATAAAAGCGCAAGCGCAATACCCATTCCGAAGAGTTTTGGAGTAAGATTAGCTAATCCGTTTTCAAGGAATCCAAAAGGCAAAATTAATATTGCAGCAAATAGCATTCCGGTTGAGACGGCCTGACCGCCATTCATTATTTTTGAAATTTTTCCGCCTAAAACGATATAAGCTGCCCAAAGTGCACCAGCTAAAAGAGCAAATACAACTCCTAAAATATCCAAGCGATCATTTGTCCACGGTGCTATTAAAACAATTCCCATTGCGGCGAGTAAAACCCAGCAATAATCTATCAAACGTTTTGAGCCTATAATAGCCACTAATAATGGTCCCATAAACTCTAAAGTCACAGCCAGACCAATTGGAATTCGTTCTATAGCAAAATAAAAAATCAAATTCATTGCCCCCAATGACAAACCATACGGAATTACAATTTTCCATTGCGCCGGCGTAATCGCTTTTAAATTTGGCCTGTAAGCCAATAATAAAATTAATGCCGAAACACCAATACGTATAGATGCCGTTCCTGCTGCACCAATTGCAGGGAAAAGTGTTTTTGCAATCGCAGCGCCGCATTGTACACTTATAATTGCTAATAAAACTGCCGGAACAGGAGGAAGGTTGAATTCTTTATTTTTCATAAATATGATATTGCAGAAAATAAATCAATTATTTCTGCTGTCTGAAACAAAAGTATTTTTTAATTGATTATCCTAAAGCTCGTTTAGTAACATATGCACGATAGCCAATGATCGCCATTTGCCATTTTTTTGCTTTAGAAATATCCAGACCTTGTTTAGTAAAACTAGGCAGTAGCATTTTATTTAGTTTGGCTAAAATTTTATACATGGCAGATTTGTTTTTTCAAAGATATAAAAAAAGACTTTGTTACTCACAAAGTCTTTTTTAGCTTCAAAATAAATTGATTATTTATTGATTGAAATAATGTTTAGGATTTTTTACTGTTTTCCTTTTCCCATTTTTTCAATTCCTTTTCACGTTGTTTCATGTCTTTTTCAAACTGCTTCATATCTTTTTCATGTTGTTTCATGTCAAGCTGATGCTGTTTCATGTCATTTTCATATTGCTTTATGCTTCTTTGATATTCTTGAGAATCTCTGCCATATTTGATTTCCACATCCTGACTGAATTTATCCATATCAAAATTGAATTTTTGCATGGCAACTTCATATTTCTCCATTTGTTTTTCAAAAATGGCTTCACGCTGTGCCATCATAGCATCAATTTGTTTTTCGTAAGCAGAAAGATCCGGTTCAAAAGCTTCCATCTTTTTTTCAAATTCAGCCATTTCTTTTTCAAATTTAGCCCAAGCCACTTTATCTTTTGGACTTGCCGGAGCAACTGGTGGTTTTGGCATTTTTGACATGTCAATAACTGGAGCTGGTGGCATTGGTCCAATAGGGAAAACCGGAGCAATTGGCGCAACAAGTGGAGCAGGAGGAACTGGTGAAGAACGATCTTCCGGAGTAACATCATTTTCGAAGTTTCTTACTACAACATCACGATTTTGAGTTAGTGCAGGATTGCCTATTTCATCATCAGTTACTAAGGTTACATTTTTTGTACCGTCTTCATCTTTATCGATTACAATACTGCAGTCTTTTAAGGCTTTAGTACTATTCATATCAATAACATGTACTTTACCGCTTTCCTTAACAACTCTAATTTTAATAGCTATTAGTTCATTATCACTGTTTCTTTTAACATTCGAAATTTCTAAATCAACATTATGTTCTGATTTTAATTTTGCGGTTAAATCTTTTAATTCCTGATCTGTAGTCGATTTTGTGATTTTATAAACTTCTCCATCCTGAATTATAGAGGCCAAAGCAGCTTTTTCAGTTTTTTCTTTAAGTTCTTTTTTCTCCTGTGCAATTGTTTTAATTTGGAACAAGAGAACAAACGCTCCAAGTGCCGGAATTATGGCAGAATATTTCCAGTAATTCCATTTTTTTGATTGATTTTTGTTTAACATAACAATTCGTTTTTTGATTAATGATTGATAAAAATGATTGGTGATGGCAACACATGTTTCATGTGTTGTGATTTTTAAAAGCGTGTATTGATATGCTTTTTTGTCTGATATTTTTTTAGCCGCTTCATTATCTGCAATGAATTCTAAATTTTGAAGAATTGCTTTTTTGTAAAGCCAGATAATTGGGTTAAACCAAAACAGGATACAGAAAATCCTCGAAATAATTACATCAACAGTATGATGTTGATCACTGTGCACTTTTTCATGCTCTAAAATACTTTCTAATTCAGATTCGCTGTACATTGATGAATTGTAAACGATATAATCAAAATAAGAAAATGGAGCAATGTTTTCTTCAACATCTACAAATTTGAAATCGGCCTGTTGTTCTACTTTTTTTCCTTTTAAAACAGAATTCAAACTGTAGAAATCAATTCCGAATTTTATCATAAAAGCAGCAAATCCAAGTGCGTAAATACCTAATGAAACCAGATTCCAGTTTATTTCAAAAGATTCTTCTTCAGCAATTTGCGGATGATAATTTGGAGTGTAGTGATAGTTCACAACTGGCGCATAATCAACCGAAACAGGAACTGGATCAATCCAGACTACTTTTGTGTAAACAACAAACGGTAAAACAATTGATGTTATTAAACCGGCTAGTAAAAACCATCTGCTGCTATTGAAGAAGGTTTCTTTTCGCAGTAAAAAAAAGTATGAAAAATAAAACAAAGCGATTAAACCACTTGATTTGATGATGAAAATGAAAAGTGCTTCCATAATGATTATTTTACTTTGTTTATTTTTTTTCGTTTGGATTTTCAATCATAGCCAGGATTTCGCGTAATTCATCTGCCGAAATTTTTTCTTCTTTGGCAAAAAACGAAACCATATTTTTATAAGAGCTGTTGAAATAATTATCAATGGCCGTATTCATATACTTTTTACTGTAAGCTTCCAGAGTTACAGCCGGATAATATTGATGTGTGTTTCCAAAAGCATTATGCGCCACAAAACCTTTTTCCTCCAGATTTCGAACTATAGTCGAAAGCGTGTTATAATGCGGCTGATCTTCTGTAATTTCTGCCTGAATTTCTTTTACGAATGCCTTTTTGAGCTTCCATAAAATGTGCATTATTTCTTCTTCTTTATTGGTTAGTTTTTGCATTTTCAGATTTTTAAAATTACCAGCTTCTTAATGCTTTGTTTCTATCTCAATTACACCATTTGAGCCTTTGTCTCCATATTTAGTTACTGCATTTATTCCTTTGTAAACATTTACAGATTTAATATCTTTTGCATCAATATCTTCAATATCAAAACCAGCAGGCATTTCCTTTCCGTCAACAATTACAAGACTTTCTAATACTTTACCGTTGACTTTTGTATCATTCGAAATGGCAATAACAGAACCATTCGTGGTCGTAATAACTTTAGTATTAGTCTTATTATCTGTATCAATAGTTACAGTAGTGCTAGTATTTGTGTTAGCATTACTATTAGTTTTTGTACTAGTATTAGTATTATCGTTAACATTGGTATCAATTTTAGTGATTAGTGTTTTGCTGGTTGTAGTCTTCGTATTATCAGGTTCAGATGCATCAATAAGGCTAATTTTTTTACTAATGGCAACTTTAGTTTTCGCATCGTCATCAGTTTGAATACCAACATTTTTTTGACCTTTTTCATCTGTAGTAACAATTACTCCAAAATCTTTAATCGCTTTATCGCCGTTAACCTGAATAGATTGTGCTTGCTGCTTTCCGTTTTTAATAGCAACTTTAAGTGAAGTCAAATAGTTCTCAGCATTTCTTTTTACATCAGAAACTTCAAAATCAACATTGTGAAGTTTTTTTAAATTCTCTTTGATTTTTTCCAAATCCGCATCTGTTGAGTTTTTCTTGATTTTGTAAACATCTACAGATTTAATTTCTCCCGAAACTTCTTTTACAGTTTGTTGTCTTTCTTTTGCAACTACTTCAATTTGAAACAATAATACAAATGCTGCAAGTGCAGGAATTACAACATAATACTTCCAGGAATTTCTTTTTTTTGATTGATTTTTGTTTAACATGACAATTCGTTTTTTGATTAATGATTGATAAAAATGATTGGTAATGGCAACACAGCTTTCGTGTGTTGTTATTTTTAAAAGCGTGTATTGATACGCTTTTTTGTCTGATAATTTTTTAGCGGCTTCTTTATCGGCGATAAATTCTAAATTCTGAATAATTGCCTTTTTATAAAGCCATATAATAGGATTGAACCAAAAAAGCATACAAAAAGCTCGTGATATCAAAACATCAATAGTATGATTTTGATCGCTGTGCACTTTTTCATGTTCAATAATATTTTCTAATTCTGCAGGCGTATACATTGATGAGTTGTATACGATATATTCGAAATAAGAAAAAGGAGGAATATTTTCGTTTGTATCAATAAATTTAAAATCAGCCTGCTGATGTACTTTTTTTCCTTTTAAAATAGAATTCAAACTGTAAAAATCCATTGCAAATTTTATCAGAAAAACTAAAAGACCAATACAATAAATAGATAACATAACGTAGATCCAGTTTATTTCAAAGGCTTTGCTTTCAGTATTTTGAATAAGATTTGTACCAGAAAAATTTAAATTTGGAATAGGAGTAGGGTTTACCCAAACAACTTTAGTATAAACTATTAATGGAAGTACAACCGAAGTAATTAAACCAGTAAGTAAAAACCATCTGTTACTAGTAAAGAAAGTTTCTTTTCGAAGTAAAAAATAATAAGCACAGTAAAATATTGCCACTAAGCCAGCCGATTTTGCGATATAAACAAATATTGATTCCATAACTGTCGTTTTTCTTCGTTTATTTTACTGTTATTTATTGTCTTTTGGATTTTCGATCATTGCCAGAATTTCGCGTAATTCATCTGCCGAAATTTTTTCTTCTTTGGCAAAAAATGAAACCATATTTTTATAGGAACTGTTGAAATAATTATCAATAGCCGTTTTCATATATTTTTTGCTGTACGCTTCAAGAGTTACTGTTGGATAGTATTGATGTGTATTTCCAAAAGCATTGTGTGCCACAAAACCTTTTTCTTCCAGATTTCTAACAATTGTCGAAAGTGTATTATAATGCGGCTGGTCTTCCGTTATCTCTGCCTGAATTTCTTTTACGAATGCTTTTTTAAGCTTCCATAAAATCTGCATTATCTCTTCTTCTTTATTGGTTAACTTTTGCATGTTTTCTAATTTTAATTCAAACCTACAACTATTTTTTTAGTTACGCAACTATAAATATAGTTATTTAACTAAAAATTTCGTTTAAAGCTGAATTAAAAGCATAGAAAAGCTATTCAAAATCAAAGTTAATGATTTGAATTATAAGTATTTACGTGTAAAGGTTAAATTTATTTATTTTTCTCCAGAAGTAAAGCTTTTCTAATCCAAAGGCAGCAAAGCGTAGCCAGGATTCCGATAGAGGCCATAAAAAGCCAGTTTTTTTGATAACCAAAATGATCAGCGATTCCAAAACCTAGCATAGTGCTAAAAATATGTGCTAAACTAAAACTCATGGTATACAAAGCCATATAACGCCCTTCCTGACCACGAGGCGCACGGCTTAAAGCAAATGCATTCGAAAAAGGGAAGGTTAGAATTTCTCCAATCGAAATACAAATCATGCTGATAACCAGGATTCCGGCCCAAACATTAATTAATAATAAAAAGAAACTCAATGCCATTACAAATGATCCTATAATGATGATTTTGATTTTTGGAAAACCTTTTCTTTCCATAAAACCAACCGTTGGCATTTCTAAAGCAAAAATCAAAAGTCCGTTTAAAGTCATTAAAAGTCCGGTTTGAAATTCGTTTAAACCATATTGTTTATGATGATATAAAGGTAAAGTGGTGAAAAGCTGAAAGAAAATAATAGCCGTAATAAAACTCACAAATAAGAAAACCCAGAATATTTTATCATGAAATACTGATTTTACGTTTGTTACACTTTCGGTTTTATCACCATGATCGACTTTTTTCTTTTCTTTAACTAATAATGCAAAAATAGATATGGAAACAATACAAGAAGCTCCGTCAACCCAAAATAAACCTGAATACCCCATTCCTATAATGATTAGACCTCCAAGTGCCGGACCGGCAGCAAAGCCTAAATTTACGGCAAGACGAACTAAAGTCAAGGCACGTGTTCTATTTTCTGGTTTTGCATAAGCACCAAGTGAAACAAACATGGCAGGACGAAACATATCGGCAATTGTCATTAATACAAACATTGCAATGCAAAGTCCCCAGAAAGAAGTGATATATTGAATAAAGAAAAGAGATACTCCGCTCGTAAACAGACTAAAAACCATGATTTTGTAAAAACCAATTTTATCAGAAAGCTTTCCTCCAAGCCAGGAACCCAGCATAGATCCCAAACCAAAAGAAACCATAATCCAGGTTACCTGATCTAAAGAAAATTTTAAATCTTCATTTAAATATTTTGATAAAAAAGGCAGTACCATTGTACCCGCACGATTTATGAAAGTAATTAATGTAAGTATCCAAATTTCTCTTGTAAAACCTCTAAAATTGTTGAAATAATGGTTTGCGGCAGTTTTGAGCATTATAATTATTGTATTTGCCACAAAGTTAGGAAACTTTGTCACGTACAACGGTTGTTGCTTTGTTACTTTTAAACTATTTTTGCATAAAATTTCCAAAGATGAAAAATTCTATTGCCCTTATTCTGCTTCTTGCTTTTAGTTTTGGCTTTAGCCAAAGTAAATTCAGCAAGACTGAAGCTGAAAAATTCCAAAAGCAAATAAACTCAGAATATGCTGATGCTAAGACAAGTCCGTTAATGGAAGAAGATTTAAAGACTTTTAAAACTTTAGATTTTTACCCAATTGATGGAAAGTATTTTGTAAACGCAAAATTTGAAAAAGCAGTCAATGAAAAAGTTTTCGAAATGAAAACTACCGGAACAAGAACGCCTCAATATATAAAATACGGCACTTTATCTTTCACTATAAATGGTGTTGCAATGAAGTTGAACGTTTACAGAAACATTGAACTTTCTAAACAAAAAGAATACAAAGACCATTTATTCCTTCCTTTTTCTGATTTAACATGCGGTAAAGAAAGTTATATTGGCGGAAGATACATCGACTTAAAAATCCCAAAAGGAAAAATAATTGCAATCGATTTCAACCAAGCATACAATCCGTATTGTGCTTACAATCATAAGTATTCATGTCCGCTTGTTCCGCTGGAAAATGATTTAAAAGTAGAAATCAAAGCCGGAGTGAAAACATTTCATTAATGAAATTCTTTAATTTCCATACCCATCAATTTACAAATCAATCTAATATAGTAGAATTGGTCAATCAATATCCGCAGGAGTTTGATTCGGCTATTCCGTTTTATTCTATCGGAATCCATCCGTGGCATATTAAGGAAAGCGAAATTGATTTAGAATTGAAAATTATAGGAGATAAACTGCAAAGTGATAATTGTTTAGCAATAGGCGAATGCGGTTTAGACAAACGAATCGAAATTCCGTTAGAACTGCAGATTCTGGTTTTCGAAAAACAATTGGCCTTAGCCGAAAAATATAAAAAACCAGTCGTGATTCATTGCGTTGCTGCTTTTCAGGAAGTGACAGCAATTAAAAAGAAATTAAAAATTTCTGTTCCGATGATTATTCACGGTTTTTCAAAAAACAAACAATTGGCAGAACAACTAATTAAAGACGGATTTTATATTTCTTTCGGAAAATATTTATTGAGAAATCCCGATTTAAAAACCGTTTTTCAGAATATCCCAAACGATCGTTTTTTTCTGGAAACCGACACAATTGAAGAGGGTATTAAGCAGGTTTACGATTTAGCATCAGAATATAAAAATATTACAATCAAAGAATTACAAGATATTATCTCAAGTAATTTTGCAGAAGTATTTGGAAGAAAGTGATTAGTAATTAGTGAAAAGTAAATAGTAAATAGTAAAAAGTGAAATAAGTTTGTCACCCTGAGCGAAGTCGAAGGGCGCTCCAATAGGATGTTGGGCTTCGACTTCGCTCAGCCAGACAGTAAAGAACTTGAAACATTAAACTTGAAACAAAAATAAAAAACAACAAAAAATATAATATGGCAGAGTGGACAGAAAGAGCCGAGCTTTTATTTACAAAGGAAGGATTAGAAAATTTGCGTAATGCAAATGTATTAGTAGTAGGTTTAGGCGGTGTTGGATCGTTTGCAGCTGAATTTTTAGCAAGAGCAGGAGTAGGAAATATGACAATTGTTGATGGTGACGTTGTGGATATTACAAACATTAACAGACAATTACCTGCTTTGCATTCTACATTGGGAGAAGCAAAAATTAAAATTGTAGGCGATAGATTAATGGATATTAATCCAGAATTGAAATTAACACGAGTTCAGGAATTTTTATCTCCGGAAAGAGCTTTTGAAATCGTTTCTCCAGAATTTGATTATGTTTTAGACTGCATCGATAGTATTACTCCAAAACTAAATTTAATTATTGCAGCAAAACGTAAAAGAGTAAAAATCATTAGTAGTATGGGAGCAGGAGGAAAGATGCTGGCTTCTAAAGTAAAAGTGGGCGATATCTCGAAAACTATAAACTGCTATTTCTCAAAAGCAATTCGTAAGAGATTAAAAGCGGTAAATATCAACAAATTAAAAGTTGTTTTTTCATCTGAAATCCAAAACGAAAAAAGCTTAAAATTAACCGACGGAAAAAACTTCAAAAAATCTTTCTACGGAACAAACAGCTACATGCCGGGATTATTCGGACTTCACGCTGCTGAAACGGTTATTCGATACTTATTAAAGAAAGAGTAGAAGATTTTGTTTCAAGTTTAAAGTTTCAGGTTTCACGTTCTTAACGGAATAAACTTTATAAAAGTTACCCAAGCCCAGTAATTTGAAACATGAAACAAAGAAAACCTAAAACAAAAACTTAGAATCTCAGAAACTTAGAAACTTAAAAAATGATTAAAACAGTAATTTTTGATATGGACGGCGTAATTGTCGATACAGAACCCGTTCATCGTTATGCCTACTACAAACAGTTTTCAGAATTAAATATTGAAGTCCCTGAGGAAATGTACACTTCATTTACCGGATTTTCGACGAGAAATACTTTCCAAAGTTTAAAAGACTTTTTCCCGACAATTGAGCATGAAATAGAAGATTTGATTCAAAGGAAAAGAAATATTTTTAATGATGCTTTTGACACCAAAAAAGATTTGTATCTTTTAGAAGGAGTTGAAGATTTAATTAAAGATATATACGCAAACGGAATTCAGTTGATTTTAGCTTCGTCGGCTTCAAAAGTTACAATTGAACGCGTATTTACAAGATTTAATCTGCATCAGTATTTTTCTCATATTGTGAGTGGTGAAGATTTTCCTCAGTCTAAACCAAATCCTGCTATTTTTAATCACGCCGCTTCATTGTCAATTGCTCCAAAAGAAGAGTGTATTATTATTGAAGACAGTACAAATGGTGTAAAAGCCGCAAAAGCTGCCGGAATTTATTGTGTAGGTTATAACAGTGTTCATTCTAACCTGCAGGATTTATCAGAAGCGGATATCGTTATCAATCATTTTAACGAATTGAACGCTCAAAAAATATCACAGCTTAAGGCCTGAATTATGTAAAATTTAACATTTCTTCGGTAATTGAATTCGTAAATTTGAAAAAAACAAACAAACACTTAATAATGAAAAAAATACTTATTGCATTAGCCATCATTTTGGCACCTTTTGCAGCTGAAGCACAAGTAAGAACGCCGCAAGCGAGTCCAAAAGCTTATATCAAACAAACAGTGGGTTTAACGGATGTTGAAGTTACGTATTCAAGACCGGGAGCGAGAGGAAGAGCTGTTTTTGGAAACTTAGTTCCGTTTGGTAAACTTTGGAGAACCGGAGCAAATGAAAATACTGTTATTAATTTTAGTGACGATGTTGTAATTGACGGTAAAACTTTGAAAAAAGGAAAATATGCAATTTATACCATTCCTAAAATTGAAAGCTGGGAAGTTATTTTTTACCTTTCTACAGACAACTGGGGATTACCTGAAAACTGGAACGAATCTTATGTTGTTTTAAAAACTACAGTTAAAGAAAACGCACTGCCAACTCCGGTTGAAACTTTTACAATTGGAATTAATGGTTTAGATCAAAACTTTGCTTATTTAGAAATGGCTTGGGAAAACTCTCATGTTGCTTTAAAATTTGAAGTTCCAACAGCTAAAAATGCAATTGCAAGTATCGAAAAAACATTGGCTGGACCAACTTGGAATGATTATTATGCAGCATCACAATATTTATTTTCTTCAAACGGAAATTTAGATACTGCAAAAACCTATGTTGATAAAGCATTAGACATGAGTACTGATAAACCTTATTATGTTTCAAGATTAAAATCATTAATCCAGGCAAAACAAGGTGACAAAAAAGGTGCTGTTGAAACAGCTAAACTTTCATTGGCCGCTGCAGAAGCTGCAAACAATCAAGATTACGTAAAAATGAATAAAGACAGTATCGCTGAATGGAGCAGATAATTTCTTGAAAATTTCAATATAAAAATTCTAAAATCCAAAGCTTTATAAGTTTTGGATTTTTTTTTTTGAAACTAATATAGACAGACTTGTCTGTATATTTAAATATTTTTTATATTTGTATATCCAATTTATTGAAGATGCAGCCCAGAGAACGAATTTTAGAAAAGACTTTTATTTTATTCCATAAGCAAGGTTATAATGCTACGGGAATCAATCAGATTATTGAGGAATCGAAAGTGGCGAAAGCTAGTTTTTACCAGCACTTTAAATCTAAAGAAGATTTGTGTGTCGCATTTTTAGAGCAGCGTCATGCCTTTTGGTTTAACGAATTACTAAAATTCACAAATAATGTGGAAGATTCAAATTCTAAAGTTTTAGCTTCTTTTGAGTTTTTGATTTACATGAATGGAAAAGAAAACTTTAGAGGCTGTAGTTTTCTAAATATACTTTCAGAGATTCCGCCAGATAATGTTAAGATTCTGAGTGTTATTCAAAGCCATAAAAGCGACTTACGTAATTTTTTCAGAAATATTTTGAAAGATAAACTAATATCAGATCATGTTTATTTATTATTTGAAAGCTGTATAATTGAAAGCCAAATGTTTAAATCAAACGAGTTAATAGAACAATCAAAAAAAATAATTCAAACTTTAATTTTAAAATAATGGAACAGAAGTTACCGTTGCCTCCTTTCACTTTAGAAACGGCAAAAGAAAAAATACAATTGGCAGAAGATGCATGGAACAGCCAGGATCCAGAAAGAGTTTCAAAAGCGTATACTATTGATAGCGAATGGAGAAACAGAGATAAATTCGTAAACGGACGCGAGGAAATCGTTGCTTTTTTAACGGAAAAATGGAAGAAAGAGAGAAATTACAAACTAAAAAAGGAATATTGGGCACATACTGAAAATAGAATTGCAGTACGTTTTGAGTATGAATATCAGGATCTTAATGGCAATTGGTTTAGAGCCTACGGAAATGAAAACTGGGAATTTGACGTTAATGGTTTAATGCAAAAAAGATATGCCAGCATAAACGATCTTCAAATAAAAGAAGAAGACAGGAAATTTAAATAAACTAATTCATACTAGGCGGTTCTGGAATTTTGATCTTTCTTTTGATTTTCTTTACAATTAAAAGATAAAAAGTAATTCCGCCCAAAATTATAAGTAAAGCAATTTGAAGCTGGCCTAAACTATTGTTTTTGCTGTACATCGCATTTGCATTTGCCAGCTTTGCTTTTCCTTCTTTTATTTGAATTTGAGATAAAGATTCTAAAGTTTTTAAGGCCTGCGCACTCGAATAAGCAATTTTATTCCAGTTTTTGTTTTCAACTTGTTTGTTGATTTCCTTGCAAGAACCCAGAAAAGCATCAAAATGTCTTTTCTCGTTATTGGTTAAAACTGTTTTAGCGTACAAATCATCAATATTGTGAATAATATCTAAAGTATGAATGATTTCATTTTTTTTAATATTATCGCTTAAATCCAGTTTTTCAGCTTCGGATTTTATAAAATGAAGCTGTTTCGAATATTGAAAAATATAATGCGCAACAACTAATCGATCTTTATAAATGGCGTTGATATTGTCGTTGACATTTTTAGAATTTCGAAGCGTATTGAAATTTCCCAATAAAATTATCAGCATTACAATCAGCAATATAAAAGCTGCTTTGGTTTTATTGCTGTATTTTTTATGGTCTTTCATAACGCTCTATTTGAGAAGTGGGTTACTCAAAGATAGAGATTTGTTTAGAATTTTTTCATTGTTTTTCTTTACGTAAAGTTTGTCATTCCGAGGAACGAGGAATTGCACTAGAAATTCCGTAAAGAAAAGAACCAATCTTTGTCGAGTTACGAGTGCGATTCCTCGTTCCTCGGAATGACAAGATTGTGCTTAACCACAATGATAAAGAGATTATTATTAAGTAATAGTTTTTGAAATCTTGGATTTAGCCAACAATAAAAACATTGCAAATGCTATATTCAAAACAGGAATAAAATTAAAAATAATAAAAGTGGGATTTGCATTTAAATCTCGTAATCTTCTTGTTGCAGCAGCTTGCATAGGAACTAAAACAAGTAAAATAATTAAGCAATCATAAAACAGGTAAAGTATTTTCTCATTATCTAAATCAACTTTACTGTTTAAATAAAGTGCAAAGTATCCACATAAAATACTAAATAATAAATAGAATCCATATTCAATTCTTCCGGCCTTTCCTGAAAAAGAAGCAGAGAAGAAGAAGATATTTTTTAAATATCTCATTAATTATTCTTCTAAAATTAAATCTTCATTACCCTTTTTATCTCCTTTAAAAAACAAAAGTTGCAAAATCAAAGCCAAGCCTATAGTTAAAATAGCGCCAATAAAATTCAGCCATAAATAACCTAATTTTTCTTGTTTGTAAACCATAAAATAATAAATAATTACAATTACAAACTGACTTATACAGGCACTAATAAACATAGATTTTGCCTGAACACGTTTTATATAAAAACCAACAAGGAAAATTCCCAAAACAGTTCCGTAAAAGATCGAACCAATTATATTTACAAGCTGAATTAAGTTTTCAAACAAAGTTCCTACGCAGGCAAAAAGGATGGCTATAACTCCCCAAAACAGTGTGAAAAATTTAGTTGCATTAAGATAATGTTTCTCTGATTTTTCGGTTTTGATATTTCTTTTGTAAATATCAATCGCCGTTGTCGAAGCCAAAGCATTTAATCCTGAAGCTGTTGATGACATTGCTGCCGAAAGAATAACCGCAAGCAATAAACCAATTAAACCTTTTGGTAAATAATGAAGGATAAAGTGGAAAAAGACATAATCTTTATCGTTGGTTTCGCTATTACTGTCGGCTCTGGAAATAATTTCTTTGGCACGATCACGTAAATCTTTTTCCTTATTCGATAAATTGACTAATTCTTTACGAAGAATCGGATTGTCATAATCCTGATTCAACTGATCGATATATAGTAAGTTAATTACTTTTTTATCTTCAGATAATTTGTCCAGCTTTTTTTCAAGAACATGATATTCTTCTTTATACGCCGATTTTTCAATTACAATTTTATTATTCGGATTGAAATTTAAAGGAACGGGATTGAATTGAAAAAATACAAAAACCATAACTCCGGTTAACAGAATAAAAAATTGCATTGGCACTTTTAAAAGCCCGTTCATGATTAATCCCATTTGGCTTTCCTTTACCGATTTGCCAGATAAATATCGTCCAACCTGAGACTGATCTGTACCAAAATAGGCGAGAGCTAAAAAGAATCCGCCTGTAATTCCGCTCCAAATCGTATATTTTTCTTCCGGATCAAAAGAAAAATCTACAATATTCATTTTATCATTTGCTCCGGCAATATGCAGCGCGCTTGTAAAAGTCATATCATTTGGAAGATAATGCAAAATCAGGAAAAACGTGATAAACATTCCCGACATAATTACAAACATTTGCTGTTTCTGCGTTACGTTTACAGCTTTTGTTCCTCCTGAAAAAGTATAAATAATTACCAGAACTCCAATTATAATATTCATACCGGTTAAGTTCCAGCCCAAAAGTGCCGATAAAATAATGGCCGGAGCATAAATCGTCAATCCTGTTCCTAAACCTCTTTGAATTAAAAATAAAATAGCGGCAAGAGAACGAGTTTGTACATCAAATCGTTTTTCAAGAAACTCGTAAGCGGTAAAAACCTTGTTTTTATGATAAAGCGGAATAAAAGTCAAACAAATAACAACCATTGCAATTGGCAGTCCAAAATAGAACTGCACAAAACCCATTCCGTCATGATAAGCCTGCCCGGGAGTAGATAAAAAGGTAATTGCGCTGGCCTGAGTAGCCATTACTGAAAGTCCAACGGTGTACCAAGGCGTTTCGTTATTTCCTAAAATAAAATCTTCAACGTTTTTACTTCCTTTGGTTTTCCAGGAACCGTAACCAACAATGAATAAAAGTGTTACAATAAGTACGATCCAGTCAAATAGCTGCATAGGTTATGAATAAAATTGCATGATTAAGAAAAAAATCACAATGTAAATGAGGTTAGCAACTAAAACATAGGTGTAACTTTTTTTCCATTTTTTTGTTTTTTTTGCTTCCATATTTTTGAAATTATTGCTTTAAATCCTGTTTAGGAGCTTCAAGAGGTTGTTTTAGCGAAATGATATTCGACAGTAATCTGTAAGCGCCTGCAACACCTTCCGGCAGTTCTCTAAAAAAGCTTAGACCAGTGTAAATGTAATATCCTTTTCCATATGGAGCGACTAATAAAGCGCCATTTTTAGCAGATTCTCCTTTGTCGTGTGATGAAATAATAGGAGTGAAGGCAGGATCATATTCATCTGGATAATATAACCCTTGTTCTTGTGTCCAGCCTTCAAAATCTTTTGAGGTGATTTTATTCGGCGTATTTAAAACTGGGTGATTTGGTGCTAGGAAAGTGACTTTAGCGTTTTCCTCGGTCACACGGTCGTTTGATAATTTTAACGGATATGGTGCAATTTTATCGGTCACTAATTTGCTGCCGTATGTATTGTATTGCACAATCATGTTTTTACCGCTTTTTACAAAATTAAATAAGATATTTTGTTTGTTTGCCAAAGCGTTTACGGTATTGTAAGCACGAATTCCTGTAATAACGGTGCTGAAAGAATCTAATTTTTCTGGAGTAATTTCTTCTGGCTTTAAGATAGAAACTTTGTATCCCATTTGGGTTAAACTTTCCGGAACTTCGTCGCCGGCACCCATAATATAAGCGATAGCATCACCAGAAGTTTTCAAATCAATTCTAATACATTTTGATTCAGCCGGTTTTAAAACCATTTGTTTGGTAATATGGTTGAAATCGATAATAGTTTCGTCTCTGTCAAAACGTTTGTTGTCAACAACTGCAATACTTTTTGCTACAACTTCTTCTGGATTTACAGGCGGTGTAACTTCAAAATAAAAGATTTGTTCTGTTCCTTTTTTATCTAAAGTAAAGGCGATTTGTTTTGGAGAAACATTCCAGCTTTTTGGTAAATCTAATTGCAGATTTCCTTTTACATCATCTTTTCCGGCACGAACTTTTACCGGAACCATTTTGCTTTTTGTATCCCTAAAAATTAAAACTTTTTCTAAAATAGAAGTCGTAACTTCTGGAACTATATCCAGGAAATTATACATTTCGCCTTTTACGCCGTCATTGTATTTGTAAACTACAGTGCGCTCAAACGGAATTTCGACATTATTGATTTTGATATTAAAAATCACTTTTACTTCTCTAATAATATCGGGAATACCAATATTTTGCTGATTTGAAACGGTGTACATTCCAACTGTTGCTTTTTCTTTTAACCAATATGGCTGCGTGTATTCAATATTATCAGGAAGCTGTAATTGCAGACTGATTTTTTGATCGTTATTGTCTCTTAAAACGCTGTTTTGAGCTGTTGTTTTATTGTCTGGCAATGTTGTAACGCTTGTCAATTGCATTTCAACAGCACATCTGTTAATAGCTTCTAAACTCAAACGAATACTGCTTCCCGGAGTTGCTTCTTGTTCACTTGCAACGGCTTCAAGATATAAACCGGAACATGAAGCAATGATATTTTTTATGGCTGTCGATTTTAGATTTTTCCAATGTGCATCGTCTAAAGCCTGAATCATAGTGTAAGCTTTCACTAAATCCGGAATACTTGCTGACGGATTGCTGAAATTGTATTTGTCAATAATTGAAGTAATTAAATCTCCAACAGGTTTTCCGTTTTTAACACGGTTCCAGCTAGTATCGATTCCGTCAAATAAATTATCGCGGTCTTTTGGCGTATCTCCATTAATAAGTTCAAGATATTCTGTTTCTAAACCACGAACTCCGGTACTTCCAAAACCTTGTGACTGGTGGCGGCTTCGGCTTAAAGCAGCAATTTCCTGATTTGATTTTCCAATTCCGGTATAATATACACCCGTTTCTAACTTGGTAAATTTAGATTTATTAGCGGCATCAAATTTTTCCTGACTCCCGTAAAACCACCAAGACGGATTAAAAAACTGACGTTTTACCTGCCAAGGCGAAACAAATTTCAACTGCTCGGGATAAACTTTAGGATCGTTTGTTAGTTTAAAACTCTCCACGCTCAACATGGCAGATGATGTATGATGTCCGTGCGTAGTTCCCGGAGA
Source organism: Flavobacterium sp. FG68 (assembly GCF_057808895.1). Taxonomy (NCBI): domain Bacteria; kingdom Pseudomonadati; phylum Bacteroidota; class Flavobacteriia; order Flavobacteriales; family Flavobacteriaceae; genus Flavobacterium; species Flavobacterium sp. FG68. Next base: position 55,044 of record NZ_JBMDIY010000020.1, on the reverse strand, counting down.
ACGGTGATCAAATCTATTGATAATGATATCCGGCTGAAAATTTCTGATTGTCCACACCACATCGGCTAGGACTTTATCTTTATCCCAAATTTCTAAGGTTTCGTTTGGATTTTTAGAAAAACCAAAATCATTTGCTCTTGAAAAAAATTGTTCTCCGCCGTCTATTTTTCGGGCTTCAATTAATTCCTGAGTTCTAATTACACCAAGTAATTCACGCAATTGCGGACCAATTAAGTTTTGACCGCCGTCACCGCGTGTTAAGGATAAATAACCGGTTCTCGCATTTACTTCATTTGCTAAATACGAAATCATTCGGGTATTTTCGTCATCAGGATGTGCTGCAACGTACAATACAGAACCTAAAAAGTTTAGTTTTTTAATTTGATTGTAAATTTCGACTGCGTTAGGTTTTTGCGGCTGTTGTGCAAATAAGGTTTGAAAACTTATAAAAAATAAAAGAAGTATTTGAACTTGTATTTTTCGCATGGTGTAGTGAAATGGTTTTGAAATGTGTTCCAAAAATACTAATTAAATCTTGGAACAAAATTTAAATGAAATGTTAATGGTAATTTTTGGATATTATTTAGCTGATTTTTAAAATAGAAAAAGAGCGTATTAAAACTTAATACGCTCTTAAATATTTAGATATTATCTTCTTCCGTGACCATGACCATGACCGTGATCATCATCATCATGTCTATCATGCCCGTGGTGTTTGTCATGCTTGTCGTGCTTATCATAATGTCTGTGATCTCTGTGCTCATAACGACGCTCGTTGTAACCATAAACCGGTCTTGGTCTGTAAGGTCTTTGCGGTGCACCGTGATATCCTTTATAATATTTTACTCTGTGACGATCGAAGTATGTATAAGGAGTTCTTCCGTGATAATCTGTTAAAACAACTTTATAGCCTCCGTATAAATCATAATTTCTGTATTGTCTTGGTAAATAAGTTGCTCTAACCCATCTTCCTCCTCCAAAATAAATGAACTGTGATGCACGTACATCATAATAAGCTTCAATATCTGGAAGATAATAATATTCCATTTCAGCATATCCGGCTGGTCCCCAAGCAGGAGGTGTTCCTATATTAACGTTAACTGATACCTGAGCTTGTGTGGCATTTGCAACCAAAAGAAATAATCCGGCGATTGCTATTTTAATTGTTTTCATTTTTTCTAAAGTTTAATGTTAATCTTTGTTTAAAGATTTTCATATATCGTGCCAAAAATAAAAATACAATTGTATTTCATCGGAGAAAATATACTTTTTAACGATTAAACTGTAGTTAAATATTCTGTAAAATATTGATTTTTAAAGTGTTTTGCAGAATGAAAAATTTCTAAAAAAAATCTAAATATTTTTTCATTATCGATAATCAACAATTCTTGGTTTGGCAAGTTCAAAACTCTGTAAACCATAATCGGTTGTTTCAAATGTATTGGTTTTGAAAACACTATCACCCTGATAAGGAATACTTGGGTAATATGACAGTGACAGCTGGAAATTACTAAAAACCAAATAATCATTGCTTATTAATAAGCCTAATGTAATTTTTGAATACGGTTTGCTGTCGAACATGGCATTTTTTGGACTTCCTAAAAACGCTATCGTATAATTAAAAAACGGATTTAAACGAAATCCCCAAAGTGCATAAGGAGAATACGTTTGTGTCTGCAGGGATAAAAGAGTTTTACTAGTTCCATATAAAGCGGCGTTGAATCCCGCGAGACCATTTCGTTCGTTTATATTGAGTTCATCACCAATAATTTCCTCCCGATTTGCACCAATTACAACTCTTGGGTTTACGAATTGTCGCAGTTTCCAGGTTCCCAAATTAAAGAGTTTTGTAAAATAATTTGATTCAAATAAATATGCGGTTTGATACGTTTTGGATTGATGAAAATAGGTTCCGGCTTCAAAATTCATACTTAAAAAACCTAATCGGTAATAATTTCCAAAAGAAAACTGCGCACCGGCATAAGGTCTCCAAATCTGATTTTTATATTGATATCCAAAGGTAATTCCGTAAATACGCCCAATTGGAACGTCTTCGGTCTGGCCATTTCTAAAAATATAATTGTCTTTAATAAATTTTCGTCTGTTTAATCCAATGCCCATTAAAAGCAGTTTTTCATCTGAATAAAAATTAGTTGGATCATATAAGGAATCTGGAGATTCGCTGTAATTCACATTTAAAAAACGTGCCGATGTAATTAAATTGGTAATGGCTTCATTATCATCTTCATAAACTTTTGTGGCTTTACCCACCCAAAAATCCTGAAAATTATTCTTAAAACTCTGAAATGCATAACTCATATCAGGAGCCTGTAGGGAATCTTTTCTAAAGTTCTGTCCAACAAAAACACCGCCTGCCCATTTAGTTAAAGGCGAATAGAAATCTCTTTCAATATCAATACTTTTAGTATAATTATTGTCTAAATCCATGTTGTAATGGAGCGTAGTTCCTATATAGGTGTTTTTTATATTGGGAACCGTATACGTAATATCATTGCCATTTGCACCATCATCAAACCGATTGGTGAAACGATATTCTAACTGTTGTCCTGTACCAAAAAAATCTTTTTCTTTAAATCCCACACCAACTCTGCTGCTCGATATTGAAAACCTCGGAATAGTACTCCAGGAATCTAAAACCCGAATCGTAACATCAACAGAATCTGATGCCGGACTGGCTAATTCATTAGAAATTCTAACTGCCGTAACATATCTCTGTGAACGAATTAAACGTTCTGTTTCTTGTATTTTATAAGAATCATAAGGAGTATTTCTTTTAAACAAAAGAAGATTGTAAATTGCTATTTTTTTTGTTTTTAAGTGCAGTTTGTTTCCGGTTCGTTCTCCCCAGTTTTTTGGCTGCACGGTAGTATCTGTAATAGAATGCCCAAAAGGATCAAGCGTTACAATATTTATTTTTCGAATGATTTTTCCGTTGAAACTTTGAGTATCACTAGGCTCAATAACTTCTCTTTTTTTAGCTTTTTTTGATCGAAAAAGAAGTTTATGTAAGGTTTGGGTGAACTTATTTTTCTTCGAAAAGTTTTTTATTTTAGTATAAATCTCTGTACTGTCCTTTTTAGGAGGATTGTCTTTCTTAGTTTTATCTGTCTGCGCACAAATACTTTGAAAACAAAAGCATAACAAAATAAAAATAACTATTTTTTTACTTGATAACATTCAGATGGATTTAAACTTATTTTAAAGGCTATTATTCTATGAATTTAAGATAAATAACACGATTTTTTTTAAAATCAACAGATTATTTACTCTTGTACTTTTGCTTTGCGAATTCTCCAGGCAAATTTTCTCGGAATGTGATTTCCCATTAAATAGCCCCAGGGTTCCAGCGATTCTATTCGGTCAAAAATAATTTTCAAAATGGCTAAAAGCGGAATTGCCAGAAACATTCCCGAAATTCCGGCCGCAGCACCACCTACAATAATTCCCATAATGGATACAAAAGCGTTTATTTCTACTTTTGAATTAATAATTAAAGGCACAAGAAGATTATTGTCAATTAACTGAACAATTACATTGACTATTAAAATCCCAACAATTACTGATGTTTCTCCTGAACCTGTCAATGAAGCCAAAACGGTAATAACTCCTGCAACTAAAATTCCGATGTAAGGAACCAGATTTAAAATTCCCGTTATCAGTCCTAATAAAATGAAATATTTAATACCAATAATCCAAAGTCCTAAACTGGTCAAGACAGAAACTATAATCATTTCCAATATCAAACTCACGATATAATTGTTTATCGAAACTTTGATTTGTGATAGAATATCTTTTAAAGCAGCATGATTTTCTTTGTTTATTAATTTGGCCAAAAACAGTTTGAAATGTTCTTTATATATCAAAAACAAAAACGTATAAATTACAATAATAGTGCTGTCTAGCAGAAGGTCGCTTATAGATATTATGGCTGAGCCTAAAGTAGCATTTCCGTTTTTTACAGAGTCTTTTGTAACGGTGTCCAAATATTTTTTCTGTTCGCCAATACTTATTTGAAAATTTTCTCTGATAAACTTATGAATTTCAATTATAAAGGAGTTTGCATTTTTCTTAATTGTATCAAAATCACTTGCCATATTAGTAACCTGATAAGAGATAAAAATAAGAATCCCGCCAATGAATGCCAGAAAAATTAAAACACAAATTATAGCCGCAAGATGTCTTGGAAACTTAAATTTTGTGTTTAAAAAGGTGAAAATGGGCAATAGTAAAACCGCAAATAAAAAGGCTAACAAAACGGGCGTAAGAATATCTTTGGTGATGCAAAAAATATAAGCAAATGAAATTAAACTTACTAAGATACACGCAAGTTTTGTATAAAACGGCAACTTTATGGGATGGATCATTTTTGATGAAATTTTTAAATAATGTATAATTGGTTAAGCAAATATTATAATTTCTTTAAATTATAGCGTTTTAGCTTTTTAGTTATACGTTATAAAATTCCCATTCAAAAATTAATCAAAAAATTCTTTCTCTTCGTAGTGTGCCGGCATGATTGAAATTCCCTTTTGCAAAAGCAGATTGTTAGGGAAAATAATCTTTTCGCCTTCTTTTGTTCTCAGGCTGATATGAAAGGTATTAATGTCTTCTATTTCAGCTTCAATAGGAAAATCTTTATCGTGAATTTTTATGGTGTCGCCAATTCTGAAAGGAAAGGAGAAGAACAAAATCATTCCCGAAGTAATATTGCTCAAAATCGACCATTGTGCAAACATTGCAACGCCAATAACGGTTGCAATCGAGGAAACGGTTAAAAAAATATCCTCAGTATTAACTCCCCAAATCACAATTAAACTAAGCGTTACCAAAATATTCATAAATATATGAGTGTATTTGATAGCCAAATTAGTACGATGTTCTAATAAATGACTTGTAGAAGCAAAACGTCGAATTAATTTGGCAACAATCATTCTTAAAGCGATTAAAGCAATAATAAGAATAAAGGTTGCAAATAATTCCTGAGTATATTCTTTAAAAGAAAACATAAATAAATTTTTACACTAAAGTACTCAAATATTCGTAAACTTTAGCCGTTGGAAGCCCCATAACATTGGTATAAGAACCTTCGACTTTTGTAACTGCCATAAAACCAAACCATTCCTGAATACCGTAAGCTCCGGCTTTATCATAAGGTTTATAGTTTTCGATATAATACAAAATCGCTTCATCAGATAAATCTTTGAAAGTAACTTTTGTAATATCGTGCAAAAGAGTAGAAGCAGTATTAGTTTGAAAACAAACGGACGTTATCACTTCGTGCGTTGTACCCGACATTGATTTAATCATTTGAAAAGCATCTTCAGCACTTTTTGGTTTCCCTAAAGCTCTATTTTCATGCCAAACAATAGTGTCGCTTGTTACTAATATTTCGTTTTCTTTTAATTCGTCTTTTAAAGCATCAGCTTTTAACTGCGCCAAAAAATCGGTTATTTCAACTGCTTTTAATTCTGGCGGATAAATTTCTTCTACATCTTTTAAGCGAATTTCAAAATCAAGATCTAAATCCTTAAAAAACTGCTGACGACGCGGCGATCCAGATGCCAGAATGATTTTGTAATTTTTAAGTTTTTCTTTAAGCATGGGTTTGAAGGTATTGATGATTTAAACTGATAATAAGGATAGATAAAATTCCGAAGAATAAAATTAATTTCAAAACAGTACTTAAATGGTGAAAATCCTTTTTGGTTTTGGCACTGAATATTTTTACTATAAAATATAATAAAGGCGCCAGAACAAAAACGAATGTATAAAACGTAACTATCAAAAGATTGTTATCAAAGAAATATTTTTTAATGTAAAGCAGACATAAAATAAATGGAATTATAGCAAATCCCAATGCAATTTTTGCAGCACGGTTTTTTCCAATGGCAATTGGTAAAGTATTCATTCCTTGATTGTAATCGCCATCCATGTCTTCAATATCTTTAACTATCTCGCGTACAAAATTGATCATAAAAGCAAAAAGCGCATAATCTGTCAAAATAGAAAAGAAACTCGCCATTTGTGCCTTATTTTCTAAAGTCGTAGCTGGAAAAAGATCAAAAACACCAATAATTAAAACGCTTATAGCAAGTAAAGCCGCTACTACAAAATTCCCTAAAATCATAATTGATTTTAAAGTTGTAGCATAAAAATAAAGTAGGGAAGCAATTAGAATAAAAAGCGAAGCAAATGTTGGTCTTAAAATAATATTCGCCAAAATAAATCCAATTGCAACGCCGGTAACATTAAGTCCAATGTAAATATTAAAAGCCGCCGTTTCAGAAATTCCTTTGCCAATTACAACATTCTGAGGTTTGTTAATAGTATCTGTTGCAACATCATAAATATTGTTAATGACATAACCCGCTGCTGCCAGTAAAACGGTGCTTAAAACTAAAAGTCCGTATTGCCAGTCTGCTAAAGCCAGCGGAATATCCTGCTGTTTTAAAAAAGCATAACGAAATAAAACCTGCATAAAAGCAAGCATAAGTAGATTTTTATATCGAATTAGTTTTAAATATTTCATTTCTTAAGGTTCTAAGTTGCTGAGATGCTAAGATTCTAAGTTTTTTTTTAAGGTTCAAAGGGGCAAAGAGACAGAGGTGCAAAGGTTTTTCTTTTGAAATTTTAAAGACTTAGAAAATAATCTAAAATCTAAAATCACAAATCTAAAATTACCTCTAGTCGTGCTGTCCATTAAAATGTTCCATCCATTTTCCCTGTACTTTCATTACTTGCTCGATCACGTCGCGTGCAGCGCCTTTTCCGCCTTTTACGTGCGAAATGTAACGGCAGATATTCTTGATTTCCGGGACTGCGTCTTGCGGGCAGGCTGGTAAACTTACTAATTTCATTACATGATAATCCGGAATATCGTCGCCCATATACAAAACCTGTTCTGGTTTAATATTGTAAGTTTTAGTATATTCTTCGAACGTTTTCACTTTATCAGGAGTTCCTAAATGAATATCTGTGATTCCTAAATTTTTAAGTCTTACGCGAACGCCTTCGTTGCTTCCGCCAGAAATAATGCAGACATGGTAACCGCTTTCTACAGCCGCTTTCATAGCATAACCGTCACGAATATTCATCGTACGAAGAATTTCTCCTTCTGTGGTTACAAAAACCGAACTGTCTGTAAGTACGCCATCAACATCAAAAATAAATGTTGTAATGTCGTTCATCATTTCTTTATAACTTTTTGCCATTATGCTGTATAGATTGTGTTAGTATTTTATAAATGTTTTTTTGATTTTCGTTTGTGATAAAATTCAGGTGCGCATCGGTTGTGACAGAATCGTGGCGCTTTGCCGGACCTGTTTGAGCGTCAATTGGATCTAAAGTTTTTATCTTTTCGGCAGTTTCCTGAATCAAAGGTTTTAAAACTTCGAAAGAAACTTGGTGTTCTTCGCAGATTTCGTGACCAATTTGGTATAAATGATTCGTGAAATTATTGACAAAAACGGCTGCAACATGCAAAGCTTTTCTCTGCTCTGAACTTATAGAGAAAACCGCATTTGAAATGCTTTTTCCCGTTTCTTCTAAAATTTTATAATCATCCTGATTTTCAGTTTCCAAACAAATCGGAATTACTGAAAAATCAACATCTTTGCTTTTAGAAAATGTTTGTAACGGATAAAAAACGCCTTTTCTGTTTTTAGGATCTAAAACATCGATAGAAGTTGTGCCGGAAGTATGAACAACTAATTGGTTTTCAAATGGCAATTGACTTGAAACTTCAGCAATAGCATTATCGGAAACTGAAATGATATATAAATCTGATTCTTTTAAATCTGCAAATTCGGTTACGATTTTATCTGAATCGAGAAGATGACTAAAAGCTTCTTTTTTTCTCGAAAAAGCCTGCACAATTTCAACAAGAGAACTTGCAGAAAAAGCTTTTATTAAATGCTGTGCGACGTTTCCGGAACCAATAATTGTTATTCGAATCATAATCGCAAAATTAACATTATTTTTTCTAAAGAAAATATGGTGTAAGAAAGTTTGCCCACAGATTACACAGATTAAACTGATTTGTACGGATTTATGTTTTATTTATTGGCAAAAAATAAAAGAAATCTAAAAAATAATCCGTTTAATCTGTGTAATCTGTGGCCCAAAACACAATCCTATTATTTGGTTTTTATTAACAAATAACATTTACCTCAAATCAACATTTTTAAGTATTTTTGTGCCACTTTTATACAATGTAATTCCTTAAAAATGGATAAAAAAATATTCTCTTTTTTGTTTTCTACACGATTAATGGCCGTTCTTTTTTTGACATTCGCAATTGCAATGGGTGTTGGAACTTTTATCGAAAGTAAATACAATACCGATACAGCCAGAATTTTAATATACAATACCTGGTGGTTTGAAGCCATAATGTTCATTTTCATGATTAATTTCTTCGGAAACATTAAACGTTATCAATTATTGAGAAAAGAAAAATGGGCCACTTTTTTACTGCACATTGCCTTTGTTTTTATCATTTTAGGAGCTTTTATTACACGTTATATCAGTTATGAAGGAATGATGCCAATTCGCGAAGGCGCATCAGAAAATCAGATTTATTCAGATAAAACATTCATCACCATTTTTGTTGATGGTGAATATAAAGGAGAAATGAAACGCAGGGTTTTTGAAAAAAGCCTTTTACTTTCTCCGGTTACTAATAATGATTTCTCTGTTTCAGGAAAATTTGACGAAACTCCGTTTGAAGTTTCATATTCAAAATATATAATGGGAGCAAAGGAAGTGGTTAAACCAGATCCTAACGGAACTTTATATCTTAAATTAGTGGAAGCGGGTGCTGGCGGACGTGAAGAACATTTCCTGAAAGAAGGTGAAGTTCAAAACATTCACAATGTTTTATTTGCTTTAAATAAACCAACGCAAGGTGCTATTAATATTAATACAACTGGCGAAAAATACACAATTCAAACTCCTTTTGAAGGGGAATTTATGCGAATGGCAGATCAGTTAAAAGGAAAAGTTACTAAAGATAATGTTCAGCCTTTAATGATGCGTTCTTTATATAGCATTGGAGATATTAGAATTGTTTTCCCGGATCCTGCAATGAAAGGAAAAGTGGATTATGAATCTAGTAATGATTTCAAAGCAAAATCTCATACAGATGCTTTAGTTGTAAAAGTTAAAGCTGAAGGGCAGGAAAAAGAAGTAATGGTAATGGGCTCTAAAGGAAGTATTGGAGAACCAAAAACGGTAAAAATTGGTAAAATCGAATACTCTATATTCTACGGAAGTAAAGCGTATGTTTTACCTTTTCGAGTAAAATTGAATGACTTTATCGCAACAAAATATCCGGGAACAGAAAAAAGTTATTCTGCTTTTGAAAGTAAAGTTACCGTTCAGGATTCTACAGAAACTTTTGATGCCGATATTTATATGAACCACGTTTTAGACCATAAAGGATATCGTTTCTTTCAATCTTCATTTGATCCGGATGAAAAAGGAACTGTTTTATCTGTAAACCATGATTTTTGGGGAACTTCTATCACGTATTTAGGATATTTTATGTTATTCTTTGGTTTAATGGCAATTATGTTCACCAAACATTCTCGTTTTGCTGACTTAAAGCGTAAACTGGAAAATGTGAAAAAGAAAAAAGAAAAGCTAATTACCATTTTAGTTTTAATGATTAGTTTGAGCGGTTTCGCACAGCAAAATCCTCATGTACATTCACACGAACATGACCACAATCATACTGCAGATCCAAATGATCACGCTAATCACGTAGTTGCACCACCGAGTCAAAAACAATTAGATTCGTTGTTGACGATTTATAAAGCTCCGGAGGCGCATGCAGCAAAATTTGGTCGTTTGATTATTCAGGATGCCGGAGGAAGAATGAAACCGATTAATACGTTTTCATCTGAATTACTTCGAAAAGTAAGCCACAGTGATACTTATAATGGAATGAACTCTGACCAAGTATTTTTGTCCATGACACAATATGCTCAGGTTTGGATTCAGATTCCGCTTATTTATATTAAATCAGGAAACGACAGTATTCGTAAGATTATTGGTATTGACAAAGAAGCAAAATTTGCTCCGTTTGTAAAATTCTTCGATGAAAACGGAAATTATAAATTGTCACCTTATTTAGATGCTGCTTATAAAGCAGGAAATCCGAACCAGTTTGAGAAAGATTATATTGAAACAGATAAAAAAGTAAACTTGATGGAATCTGCTTTAAGCGGCAGTATTTTGAGAATTTTTCCTGTTCCAAACGACCCTAACCATAAATGGGTTTCTTATTTAGAGCGCAATAACAAAGGTTTTAAAGGAATGGATTCTACTTACGTAAATCAAATTCTTCCCTTATATTTTAGTGCCTTAAATAATGGTTCTATTTCTAAAAACTGGGATACGGCCGATCAATTGGTCGAAAGTATAAATGGTTTTCAAAAGAAATTTGGCGCAAAAGTTCGTCCAAGCGAACAAAAAATTGATGCCGAAATTGCTTATAATAAATATGATGTTCTTCAAAAACTACCGTATTGGTATATCACAGCAGCACTATTTATGTTTGTTTTTGTGATTATCAATATTTTCTTTGAGAAAAAATGGCTTCGTATAACCGTAAATGCTTTTCATATTATAGTTGGATTGTTATTTGCGCTTCACACATTAGCATTAATAGCACGTTGGTATATTTCTGGTCACGCTCCGTGGAGTAATGCGTACGAAGCAATTGTATATGTAGCTTGGTCAACAATGTTCTTTGGTTTGGCTTTTGACAGAAAATCAAAATTAACGGTAGCTTCATCTGCTTTCGTTACAGCTATGATTTTAATGGCGGCATACATGAACTGGATTGATCCGGAAATTGCAAATTTACAGCCCGTTCTTAATTCATATTGGTTAATGATTCACGTTGCAGTTATTGTAGCAAGTTATGGCCCAACTGCATTAGGGATGATTTTAGGTTTTGTGGCGTTACTATTGATTTTGTTTACAACTGAGAAAAACAAAGCTAAAATGGAACTGAACATTAAAGAGATAACTTATATCAACGAAATGGCAGTAACTATTGGCTTGATTATGCTGACTATTGGTAACTTCTTAGGCGGTCAATGGGCAAACGAAAGCTGGGGTCGTTACTGGGGATGGGATCCAAAAGAAACCTGGGCTTTAATCTCGATTATGATTTATGCTTTTGTAATTCACGCTCGTTTTGTTCCTGCTTTACGCGGAAAATGGTTCTTCAATTTAATGACTATGTTTGCCTTTATTTCGATTTTATTTACATATTATGGCGTAAACTTCCATTTAGTTGGTTTACACTCTTATGCAAGCGGAGAAGCGCATTCATTAAACTGGGTTTATTATTCAATAGCAACAATTGCAGTAATTGGTGCTGTGACTTATCCGAAATATCGAAAATATTATAAAAGCAAAAAAAAGTAGTTTTTTAATATAATGAAAGAGGCTGCCTCAACTTTTGAGGCAGCCTCTTTCATTATAATTATTTTATTTTTGTTATTTATTAGTCACTTTTTGATATTCAATATATCATTCCATAGGAATGTTTCGTAGGTAGAAAAAAATAAAGATCATCCACATTTACGTTCCATAGGAACGTTTGATGGATCAGGTTATCAAAAAACAATGCCAAAATCAAACGTTCCTACGGAACGTAAACCATTATAACAATATAATTTTCTACCAATGAAATGTTCCTCCAGAACAAGGAAAAATATAAAATAAAAAAGAGACTGTCTCGACTTTTGAGACAGCCCCTTTTATTGGATCAAAACCTTGTTTTATCATTCCATAGGAATGTTTCGTAGATAGAAAAAAGTAAAGATAAGCCACATTTTACGTTCCGTAGGAACGTTTGATAGGGCAGATTATTAAAAAAAATATCAAATCAAACTATTCAGTATACGGATATAAATTGATATGAAAATAATGATACATAAAACCGTAAAGCGTTGCCAACACAACAACAAGCGAAAGCGGTTTAAAATGCCTGACACGTTTTCCTTCAATAAATTCCCGAATAGAATGTCCCGGTCTGGAAAATAACTGTTTTAAGGAATATAAAATTCCCTTGTCAAAATGCAATAATCCGTGTTGAATATCGTGCCATAAAAAATGTGCATTTATTGTATGAGTTTCGGCACTTTGCCCGCAATTATTGCAGTAATGACCTGTATAAACCTGATGACAGTTTTTGCAAGTTATTTCCATATTGATACATTATTTAGAATTTAACTTAAACCCGTTTGGATACATTATCGCCAATAAAACGCAAATCAATAAAAAGTTATATTCAACACCATTTCTTCCGCCGCCCACAACAAACCAGCCTTCCTGAAAATGAACCAGAACAATTCCCATAATCAAAATAAAAATGGTTACAAATCCTGCTGGCTTTACATATTTATTTAACAGTAAAAGTATAGCGGCGACAATGTGAGATAATTTAATAGACCAGGCCAGAAAAACGCCAAAAGGAGCAAAGCCAATCTGGTTTAGATACAAATTTCCAAAATCGTTAATTCCATTATTAAAAATTCCGAAAACCGAATGCGTCAGCAGAATTATTGCAGTGGCAATTCTTAAAAGTAAAGTTCCGTTCATGGTTTAGGATAGTTTTGTTTTTGGTTAAATAAAAAAGCGCATATTAAAAGTAATTAATATGCGCTTTAAATTTATAAATATTTTAGGTTTAAACTTTTCCTAAAGTATATAGTTGTTCCATTGTAGGCGTTGGGCTTCCGCCGGCAGGCTCTAAAGTAATTCCAAATGCTTCTGCCGAATCTGTCTGGCTTACAGCAAAGATTTTTTGTGAATTTCCTTCAAAATTATCCAGTAAACCAATACTTGTTGGCGTTAATACCGGACTTAATTTTAAAGACCAAACCTGATAAACCATTCCTTTTGGCGGAGTTGGTAAACCTGCAGCATCAATATAAGTCGTTTTTGTCTGCTGGTTCCAGTACACTTTTGCAAAAGATGTTGGAGAAACTGCCTGACCGCCAAGTGTTACGCCAGTATTTTTAATATCTTTTACAATAGTTAAGTTTTTCTCCGTTTGTTTATTCTGCTGATCTAGAAAAGCATAATTTCTTTCGATTTTATTTTTCTCAGTTCCAACTTTAGAAATTGTTTCTTTTGATTTAGTTAATTCTAAAGTTTGGTATCCAAAACCTAACAATAATAAAACTGCCGCTGCCCAGCCCACATATTGAGTCCAGTTTGATGCAGGTTTTAGTTCGACAACTTTACCATGTTTAAGTTCTAAACGAGCTTTAATTTTTTCGAAATTCTCAACAGAGTGGAAAGGGGAGAAGCTTGATGAAAGTGCCACAATAGCTCTTTCAATCGCAATTATTTCGTCGTCTACTTCCTTGTTGTTTTTTGCCAGTTCGGCAATTTCCAGATTTTCCTTTTCGGTTAATAAACCGTAAACATAAAGTTCTAGAGTTCCTGATTCAATATATTCTTGTGCTTCCATTATATTTTTAAATAATTTCTTAAATCGTTAATACAGTTTCTGTTTTGAGTTTTGATAGTTCCCAGTGGCAGTGCCAATTCTTCTGAAGCTTCTTGCTGGGTATATCCTTTGAAAAATAATAAATCAATAATCTCTATACATTTTGGTTTCAGTTTCTTTACGAACTCCTGAATTCCAATTGTATCAATTCTATTAATTAATTTATTACTGTCATCTAACAGATTTACGAAATTATCCGAGGAAAGGTTTTTTTGGCTGTTATTAAAATTTTTGGATCTCAGCTTGTCAATCGACGTATTCCTAGCTATATTAAGGATCCAGGTGTAAAATCGGCCTTTACTTTCGTTATAAGAATCGATGTTTTTCCAGATTTTTACAAAAACTTCCTGCAAAACGTCTTCGGCTTCTTCACGATTTTTGATTAAAACATTAATGACTGAAAATAAACTTTTTGAGTACATATCGTACAAGTGGGTAAAAGCTCTTTCGTCTTTTTTGTAAATTAAAACTAATAATTCTTCTTGACTCATAGATTTGGATTTAAAGCTTAAATATAATTTTATCGAAATTTTCTTATAACGTGAGATAAAGATAATTTATTTTTTTGTGAAAAAAATATTTTTTTTTGTAGTTAAAACCTTAGATAAATAAAGGCTTCAGATAAAATTTAGAAAAAAAGTGCAATTTTTTTTACTTTTTTTAAATCCAAAAATAAACCCTTTTCGTATATAACATTATAGATGGAAAAATGAAAAAGGGAAAGATTAAGCAATTAGTAAAATTGTTTTTTTTAAAGTTAAAAATTATGCGCGGGATAGAAAAATTTAAAATATTAATTGTGGGTTTAACAACCGTTTTATCGCTGATAAATTTTACCAATAAAGATTTTAAAAATGAAATCGTTCAAAATGAACTAAATAAAAATATTGAATAGTTGATGTCCTCGGACTTCCAACTGAAAATCAAAAACACTAATAGTAATCACGCATGCTAAACGAACTGAAATTTCCACTATAAACGCCATAGATAATTGAATTAGTGCGATTAAGATTAAAGATTTTCATTATAACCGGGGCATCAACTATAATTTAAAAATATAAAAGAGACAAATAATTAATTCATGGTTTGATTTGTTTGTATGGGGGGAAGCCCGGCGTCTGATTAACGCCGGGCTTCATTTTTTATTTAACTTATTATTAATAAAAATAAAAGCGGCAAAAATATTCAGAAATACAGATTTTAATTAATTTTATAAAAAATTATACAATGAAAAAAATACTATTTATAGCATGCAGTGCCTTACTTTTATTAAGCGCACCAACTCAGGCTCAAACAAGCACAAACAAATTATCTAAATCAGATAAAGCTATGGCAAAAGAAAATATTTATCAGTTTAAAGTGGAAGATTTATCAGGTAATACTTTTGATTTTGCTTCTTTAAAAGGCAAAAAAGTCCTAATTGTAAATACAGCATCAAAATGCGGATTAACTCCTCAATACAAAGATCTTGAAGCGGTTTACAAACAATACAAAGACAAAGGTTTTGTAATTGTAGGTTTCCCGGCAAACAATTTTGCATTTCAGGAACCTGGAACAAACAAAGAAATCGAAACTTTCTGCCAGCAAAATTACGGTGTAACTTTCCCTATGATGGATAAAGTTTCTGTAAAAGGCGATAATATGTGCGAGGTTTATAAATTCCTGACTCAAAAATCTAAAAATGGTTTACAGGATTCTGAAGTAGAGTGGAATTTCCAAAAATACCTAATCAACGAAAAAGGAGAATTGGTAAAAGTAATTAAGCCAAAAACTTTAGTTACAGATCCAGAAGTTATCAATTGGATTAAAAGTTAATTTAGAACTTTAGATAAAAAAATCCCCAAATTTGAATTTCAAATTTGGGGATTTTTTTTGAGGTTCAAAGTGGCAAAGTTACAAAGGGACAAAGGTTTTTCTCAAAATGACAAAAAAGCGAAAAGAAAAAAATCCGTACTAATCCGCGTCTTTGCGATAGCGAATCCGTAAAATCCGCGTGCAATCTACGCCAATATAAGCTGCATAAAAACCAAATCCAGCCAATGATCAAACTTATATCCAACTTCACGAATCGTCCCGATTGCTACAAATCCAAATTTTTCATGAAAAGCAATACTTCCCGCATTGTCAGCATCGATAGCACCAATCATAACGTGATAACCTTGTTCTTTAGCCAAACGAATTAATTCAGTTAATAATTTAGAGCCAATTCCTTTTCCGATAACATTATCAACCACATAAACAGAATGCTCAACAGTATATTGATAGCCAATTTTTTCACGAAACTGACCATAACTCCCAAAACCAACAACTTCGCCATCTAAATCTGCTACAACAATAGGAAGGTTTTTAGCTTTTTTATCTTCAAACCATTTTGTTTGTACTTCAAGAGTTTGAATATCATAACTATAATTTGCCGTTGTATGCAGGATAGAATGATTTACAATGTCAAGAATTTTCCCTAAATCGTTTGTGGTTGCAGGTCTAAGAATAAGGCTCATGGTTTTAATCTTTTTAAAGTTTCACGTTACAAAAAAAGTATTAGTGAAATTCGTGTTTATTATTTTAAGTTTATTTAGAATTTAGTTCAGCCAGTAAAGTATCAATATCTTTGGTGTTCCAGCCCATTTCTTTACCAATAGCTTTGGCATCTTTAGCATATTTTAATGCCTGTTTTTTGTCTTTTATTTTATTATAAAGTCGGGCAATGAGTAAATTTCCATCGTAAGAATCCGTTAATTCTAAAGAATGCTTTACCCAAGAAATTGATTTTTTCAAACTTTCGGCATCACTAATATGTTTTAAATAAGTCTGCCCGATATCTTTTAAGAAACTAGCATCATTCCAGACTAATTTTTCAGTATCTTCCAGAGTCACTTTTTTGTAGAAATCCCATTTTTCAGTACGTTCTGCCAGCGTTAAATCAAATTTAAAAACAAGAGAATCTGTTTTTTGTAATTGAATCGATTTGGCAACTTCTCTTTGTTTGTAATAATTTATAGTATCAAGATTATCCACAAGCGGACGAAGTAATTCGTTTACAATACTTTCGACTTTACGATCAACACGGTTTTGCGAAGCCACAGCAGCAAATTCTTTTTGATGTTTTAAAACATATTGAAATTCTCTCGAATTAATATCAGTAACACCATTGGCAATTACGCGCCAATTAGTTTCGGAAACCAATTGAGAATCTGATTGTGTCTGCAGATATATATGAGTTGGTATCGATAATTCTGTTCTGTCTTTTCCTTTTTTTAATGTATTCAAATAAGTAAAGAATTTTGTTGAATTACTAGGATCAGCCAGAAAATCTTTTTCTAAATATGGAAGCTGTAATTTAGGATTTAAAGCATAATTAGCTTCCGCCAGAAAATCTTCTTTTTTCATTTCGCCTTTTAAAGCATACAAAAGAGTTTCATTGGCATCTAAAAACAAAAATGCCGGAAGTGAAGTTGTTTTAAACTTATTTTTAAGCGCCATTCCTTCTTCTTTTTCAATGTTTTTCCAAACGCAGATGTAATTTTTATTTAAAAAATCCATCACATTCTGATCGCTGAAAACTTCTTTTTTCATTTGGTTACAATGCGGACACCAATCTGCATACAGCATTACAAAAACAGGTTTGCCTTGTGTTTTAGCATTTTCCAGAGCCGTTTTGTACGTTATTCCGTCAACAGCAAATTGATTTTGAGAGGTTACAGTTTGCAGTGAAACGAAAAGAAAAAGTAAATATAAATAACGCATAAAGGGTTAATTTTAATAAAGAAATTCTGTTTTACAAATATATTCCCTTTTTACAAAATCAGTCTTAATATCTTCCTAATATATAAGTTAAATAAAGCGCGAAGTTTGTAACTTTGTATTCGCAAAAGAAAATTTTAAGCAATATATTTTCTTTAAAAATTATACACCATTTAGAATGATTTACCCCAAAATAGCGCTTGCACAAAGCATTATCGAGATTTGTTCAGCAAAAGGAATTCATAATATTATAATTTCTCCAGGTTCACGAAATGCACCTTTGACGATTGGTTTCGCACAAAATCCAAATTTTAAATGTTACAGTATTGCCGACGAGCGCTGTGCCGGGTTCTTTGCTTTAGGAATTGCAATGCAAACCAAAAAGCCTACGGCAGTTGTTTGTACGTCAGGTTCGGCATTATTGAATTATTATCCGGCTGTAGCCGAAGCATTTTACAGTCAGATTCCGTTAATAGTAATTTCTGCAGATCGTCCGCAGAGTAAAATTGATATTGGCGATGGGCAAACCATTCGTCAGGAAAATGTCTACTTAAATCATTCTGTTTTTAATGCCAATTTAACCCAAGATGCTTCGGTAGAAAATGACTTAAAAATCAATAAAGCTATAGAAACAGCCATTCTTCAAAAAGGTCCGGTTCATATCAATGCACCATTTGAAGAACCATTATATGAAACGGTTTCAGAACTTTCTGTAGAGCCAAAAATTACAACTCCGGAAGAAGAAATTCCAACCAAAATTATTGATAACATTGAAGAAATTGTTTCTATTTGGAATTCGGCAAAAAGAAAACTAATTCTTATTGGCGGAATAAATGATGTTAATTCTGTAGATAAGGAAATTCTGGAAAACTTTGCAAATGATCCATCGATTGTTGTACTTACAGAAACGACTTCAAACATACATCATCCGAGTTTTATTAATAGTATAGATACTTTAATTACTCCATTTGACGATTCTGATTTTAAAGAATTGGAAGCCCAGGTTTTAATCACTTTTGGAGGTATGATTGTATCCAAACGAATTAAAGCTTTTTTACGAAAGTATAAACCTGCACATCACTGGCATATAGATACTTTACGTGCTTATGATACATTCAATGCTTTAAGTAAACATTTTGTAATGGAACCAAATGATTTTTTCAAAGATCTGCTTCCAAAAACAGAATTTAAAGCAAGCAATTACTTTTCGAAAATCGATAAAATTTACAGTTTAAGAAATAAAAGAAAAGAAGAATATTTAAAGAAAATTCCATTTTCAGATTTTAAAGTTTTTGAAAAAGTAATCGAATCACTTCCTAAAAATATCCAATTACAAATTAGTAACAGTTCGGCAATTCGTTATGCGCAATTAATTGAAATTGATCCGTCAATTGAAGTATTTTGCAACAGAGGAACAAGCGGAATTGACGGAAGCACTTCAACGGCAGTTGGATCAGCCGTTGGGAGCGGAAAACAAACCGTTTTTATAACAGGCGATATCAGCTTTTTATACGACAGCAACGCTTTATGGAACTCTTATATTCCTAAAAACTTCAAAATTATTATTATCAATAATGGAGGAGGAGGAATCTTCAGGATTTTACCCGGACACGAAGAAAAGCCTGTTTTTAATACTTATTTTGAAACTTCACATCAATTAACCGCAGAACATTTGGCAAAAATGTATGGCTGTAATTATTACAAAGCCAGCAATGTAGAAGATCTAAATGAGAATCTAGATAAACTTTATAATGAAAATGAAGCACCTGGAATATTGGAAGTATTTACTCCAACTGCAGAAAATGATCTAATTTTAAAACAATACTTTAAAGAGCTTGTTTAATTTTTGTAAGTTAAATTGTGTTAAATATTTGTTTTGACTCATAATAATATTTAGATTTGGCTGCATAAATAGTAACCAATATTAAATTTATTATGAGTAAAAGAGAAGAATTAATTCAGAAGTATGCAGCAGATTTAAAAGAGAAATGCGGAGTAACTCCAAATATGGATTTGTTGACAAAAGTAACCATTGGATGCGGGCCTGCAATTTATAATGCTGATGCGTCTACAGTAGCTGGAAATCAAGATTCAGAGATACACACCGTTAAAAATAATTTTCTGATAAAAAAATTAGGTTTAGCAGATACTCCGGCTTTAGATGAAGCTATTCATGCAGTTTTAGAAAAATACGGTAAATCAAACAAACATAAATACAGAGCTGTTGTATACTATTTATTGACAATTCACTTTAAAAAAGAAAGTGTTTATAAATAACAAGTAAAAGTCAAAATTGGCGCTTTTTTCTTTTTATATACCTTAATCCAAAACATTTTTCATTTACGATTTCAAACTTCGTACATTTGCACCTTAGAAGCTTTGATGCTTTTCAAATTAGAATCTTAAGAAAAATGCTTGAAATAGGAAAATACAATACACTAACTATATTACGTGATACAAAAGTTGGTCTTTTTTTAGGGAATCCTGAAAAAGATCCAGACGGAATTCACGATGTTTTATTACCAAATAAATATGTTCCAAATGAATTTGAAATAGGTGAAGAACTTGTCGTTTTTGTTTATTTAGATCATGAACAACGCCCTGTGGCCACTACACTTGAACCTTATATTTTATTGAATGAGTTTGCACTTTTAAGAGTAAACTACATCAATAATGTTGGTGCTTTTATGGATTGGGGAATGGAAAAAGATATTCTAGTTCCGTTTAAAGAGCAGGCGCGTCCAATGGAAAAGGGAAAACGCTACCTAGTTTACCTTTATAAAGATGAGAAAACCAATCGTTTAGTAGCTTCAAGTAAGTTGAACCAATTTTTAAATAACGATCAGCTTACAGTTGAAAAAGGAGAAGAAGTTGATTTGATCGTTTCTCATATTACAGAATTGGGAATAAATGTGATTATCAACGAACAGCATAAAGGTCTTTTATACAAAGATGAAGTTTATGACGATTCGATAAGAACCGGAGACAGAATGCGCGGTTACATTAAAACCATTCGTCCTGATAATAAAATTGATGTTGCATTGCAAATTCAGGGTTATCAGAGTATTGAACCAAATGCAGAAAAGATTTTAGATGAATTAAGAGCCAACCGCGGTTTTTTACGTTTAAATGATAATTCGCACCCAGAAGACATAAAAACCGTTTTAAAAATGAGTAAAAAAACTTTTAAAAAGGCTGTAGGAGCTTTATATAAAGAGAAACTCATTGAAATTAAAGAAGATGGAATTTATCTTGTAAAGGATAATTAAATTCCAATATTTTAAATTCCAAATTCCAATGTTATACGCATACATTGGAATTTGGAATTTTTATTTTTGGAATTTAATTAACCCTATATAACAAGAAAGGCTGCTCATTACAAGCAGCCTTTCCCTTTTTATTCTAGTTTTAAAAAAAATTGTAATTAAAAAAAAACAGAAATAAAATAATTCGAATTCATCTTGAAAGTAAGCAGCTTTACGAATTTTAGAAACTACTTTCTTGATGGTATGTCTTTAAACAATTATTGCGTTTATCTTAAAAGCAAAAATTTAATTTCACGGCTAATCCATTTGGTTTAATAAAATAACTTATAGAAAGTTTTAGTTAGCATTTTTTCCTCTTTTCGTAATCAATTTGATACTAATTACAAAACAATTCTAGCGTTTAACCTTAGGTGTTACTATCTCCTTTTTGAAATTTTGACAAACGAGTAAATCATTTGCTCATTTCTAATAGGTTTACTATTTAAAACCATTAAAAAATGAGCGACAAATTTTTTAAATTTTCTCAAAAAAATCATTTTTTAGGTTAATAAATCAGTGAAAGAAAATCAATCTTATGTCAACAAAATATTTGTATCTTGTTGATTTATAGGGTGTAAAATTACTCATTATTTTTTAATACTAATGTTAAAAAGTGTTATTTTTTGTACAGGGAGTCCAATTGTTAACATTGAATGAAAAAATAGCTGTTACTTAAACAAAATTGAATAGGGAAAAATGTAAAAAATGGTTTATTTTTACACTATAATTTTTAAATAAAACAAACAGAAATGGATTGGATTACAGCCAGAGAATTTGAAGATATAACCTATAAAAAATGTAATGGAGTTGCCAGAATTGCTTTTAACAGACCAAATGTTAGAAATGCTTTCAGACCTAAAACAACTTCAGAATTATACCAGGCTTTTTATGACGCGCAAGAAGACACTTCAATTGGAGTAGTTTTACTTTCTGCAGAAGGGCCATCGACAAAAGATGGTGTTTACTCGTTTTGCAGCGGTGGTGATCAAAATGCGCGTGGACATCAGGGATATGTTGGAGAAGATGGTCAGCATCGTTTAAATATTCTTGAAGTACAGCGTTTAATTCGTTTTATGCCAAAAGTAGTTATTGCAGTTGTTCCGGGCTGGGCTGTTGGAGGCGGACACAGTTTACACGTAGTTTGCGATATGACTCTGGCAAGTAAAGAACACGCTATTTTTAAACAAACAGATGCTGATGTTACCAGCTTTGATGGTGGTTACGGGTCTGCTTATTTAGCTAAAATGGTTGGGCAGAAAAAAGCTCGTGAAATTTTCTTTTTAGGAAGAAATTATTCAGCTCAGGAAGCTATGGATATGGGAATGGTAAATGCTGTAATTCCTCATGACGAATTAGAAGCTACTGCATACGAATGGGCACAGGAAATTCTTCAAAAATCTCCAACTTCTATCAAAATGCTAAAATTCGCCATGAACTTAACTGACGACGGAATGGTTGGGCAACAGGTTTTTGCTGGAGAAGCAACACGTTTAGCCTATATGACAGAAGAAGCTAAAGAAGGAAGAAATGCCTTTTTAGAAAAAAGAAAACCAAACTTTGGAGAAAATAAATGGTTACCATAAATAATTTTAGATTTTAGATTGCAGATTTTAGATTTTTTGAATCTGAAAATGACATCTAAACTCTAGATTAAAAAAATAATATTATTTAGATTACAGATTTTAGATTTTTTAAATTATAAAGAATCCAACAATCTAAAATCTAAACTCTAAAAATCTAAAATAAAAATATGAAACACTGGATTGAAGCCGCTAGACTGCGCACATTGCCTTTATCAGTTTCCGGAATTATAGTTGGAAGTATTTACGCACTTTCAAACCCAACAGAAACGATTAATACGCCAACAGAAGTTTTTAGTTGGAAAATTTTTGGTTTCGCACTTTTAACAACACTTGGTCTTCAGGTACTTTCTAATTTTGCAAATGATTATGGAGACGGAGTAAAAGGTACAGATAATGCAGATCGCGTTGGTCCGCAGCGCGCCATTCAAAGTGGTGCAATTACGCCGCAAGCCATGAAAAAAGCCATAATAATTACTTCTTTGCTGACTTTATTATCAGCAATTATTTTAATTTATTTTGCTTTTGGTCAGGATAATTTTGGTTATTCTATCTTTTTCTTATTATTAGGAATCGCAGCAATTGTTTCGGCAATTCGTTATACAGTTGGAAATTCAGCTTACGGATACAGAGGATTTGGCGATTTATTTGTTTTCATTTTCTTCGGATTAGTAAGCACATTAGGCGTTAACTTTTTGTATTCAAAAGAAGTAGATCCGCTTTTAATCCTTCCCGCAGTTGCAATAGGATTATTGAGCGTTGGGGTTTTAAACCTTAACAATATGCGCGACGAAGAATCAGACAGAAAATCGGGTAAAAACACAATTGTAGTGCAAATTGGCGGTGCAAAAGCTAAAATTTATCACTTTTCAATAATCATTACAGCAATGGTTTTGGTTGTTATTTTTGCGATTTTAAGCGATTATAATTTCGACCAATATTTGTTTTTACTGGCTTACATTCCTTTAACTAAACATTTAATTACTGTTTATAAAAATCAAAACCCTAAGCTTTTAGATCCGGAATTAAAAAAAGTAGCATTAAGCACATTTTTACTTTCTATATTATTGACAATTTGTATGATTTCATTGATTTCAGATATTATTGTTAACCTTTTCCTTGGAGGAAGATAATTCAAGTTCAACTTTAAACTTAAAAAAAATGAAAATTACATTTTACGGACACGCATCTTTAGGGATCGAAGTAGGAGGAAAACACATTCTTGTTGACCCATTTATTTCAGGAAATCCACAGGCTGCAGCCATCGACATAAATACATTAAAAGCTGATTATATCTTATTAACTCACGCACACAGTGATCACGTTTTAGATGTAGATACAATTGCTAAAAATACCAATGCAGTAATTGTTTCAAATGCTGAAATTACAAGTTACTACGCAAAAAAAGGTTTTAATGCACACCCAATGAATCACGGTGGAAGCTGGAAATTTGATTTCGGGAGAGTAAAATATGTAAACGCAATTCACTCCAGTTCTTTTCCTGATGGAACTTACGGAGGAAATCCCGGAGGATTTGTAATTGAAGGCGAACACAAAAATATTTACATTGCCGGAGATACAGCACTTACATTTGATATGAAATTGATTCCGCTTCGTACAAAATTAGATTTAGCTATTCTTCCAATTGGAAACAATTTTACAATGGATGTTGAAGATGCCATAATCGCATCTGACTTTGTAGAATGCGATAAAATTCTAGGGTATCACTTTGATACTTTTGGTTATATCGAAATCAACCACGAAGAATCAATCCGCAAATTCTTTGATAAAGGAAAAGATTTGATGCTTTTAAATATCGGAGAATCTATAGAACTATAATATTTTATAAAATTCAATAGTTTTTATCTCATATGAGTGATATAAAATTTACTTGTGATTGCTGTGGAGAAGAGCATGAAAGTTGGCCCGCAATAACTTATAATTCTCCTAGCAATTATAGCGATCTATCAATTAAAGAAAAAGAAGATATTGCAGTCATCGACGAAGATTTTTGCGTAATAAAATATCATGATCAGGTAGATAGATTTATCAGATGTGTTCTTGTTCAAAAAGTTAATGATCATTGTCAAGATTTAGAATATGGTTTTTGGGTTTCATTAAGCGAGAAGAGTTTTGAAGATTATTTAGAAAATTTTGATAATCAGATTGAAGAAAGAAAATATTTTGGATGGCTTTGTAACTACATACCGCAATATGAGTTTTCAAATAGTATTCCAACGACTGTTGTGACAAAAACAGGAAATCTTAGACCAGAAATCTTTCCTCATGATGATTTCGATCATGCTTTTGTAAAAGATTATTATCAAGGAATTACAAAAGCAGAAGCTGAAAAAAGAATTAAAGCTATACTTAACAAATAGGCTTGAAATTTGCATGAGATCTTTAACTAAATTTTCTAAAATGAATTTAAAAAAAATTGTTCTATTTGTTTTAATTACAACTTCATACAGCGCCTTTGCTCAAAAAGACGGCTATTGGGACAAAGAACGTGCAACAACAAAAGAAATCCTGGTTTCTGCAGGTGACAGAATTGTAATAAAAACAGAAGATTTACCCGTAGGAACAACTGAAATTGTATACAGAATTACACTTCTGGACAAAAATCAGCAAATGGCCAATAGTTTGGTTTCTCTGCTAAAAGCAATTCCAGATCCATACGGAATTGGACAAGGTTCTGCCGGAGCTGTTTTTTTAATGTCTAAAATTTCCGGAGATGATCAATGCACATATTCCTTGTTTACTTCAAATGAAAATGCTAAAAAATACGTTAGCGACGGAAAAGTTGATTTAGCTTGTTATTCTCAGTCAGAACCTGTTAGCAAAGACGCAAAGAGAATTTCATTAGACAAAAATTCCTGTTTAAAAGAAAATACCAAAACAATTTGGTTCGGTTTTGAAAGCAAAAATTGGTTTTTAAGCCAAAAAGTAGTTTTAGAAGTCGTGCCTTGGGTTGATGTAAAGTTAAACCGTGGGTGGAATCAGGATAATAAAAATGAGATTATTAGTTTGTGCAAAACATCAACAATGGCTCAAAAAATGGCCAATTCTGATGATTTTTGTGTCTGCATACTAGATAAAATCATGAAAGAATATCGTTATGCTGAATTTCAAAAATTACTTGCTGTAGAAAAAACAAAAGTTTACAAAGACTTTGGAAATGCCTGCTATAAAGACGCTGACATTTCTAAAAATGTTTATAATGATTTAAGAAATCAGATTGCCACTTTAATAAAACAGCAAAAATACAACGAAGCAATTCAGAAATTGAATATAATCATCAACGACGGAAAAGCTACGGCATTAGATTACAGTTCAATTGGTTATTGCTATATCCTGACAAAACAATATGCAAAAGCATTAAAGTTTTTGCAGGAAGGTGAAAAATTAGATGATACCGAGTTATTGGTAAAACTAAACTTAGCACACGTTTATTTAGTGAGCAATAATTACGGTGACGCAAAAACAATCTATAAAAAATATCAAGATCAAAACGTTACAGACAGCCTAAGCTGGAAAGACAAAACAAAATCTGATTTTGCCCTTTTTGAAAAAGCAGGTTTACCCTCAAAAGACTTCGAAAAAATCCTAAAATTATTTAACTAAGTTACTAAGTTGCTGAGATACTAAGATTCTAAGTTTTTTAGTTTCTCAGCATCTTAGGGTCTTAGAATCTTAGCATCTAAAAAAAATGAAAGCGACTTACCACAAATACATGCTTGAGTTTAAGCGTCCGTCTGGGACGTCTCGCGGTGTTATGACCGAAAAAGAAACCTGGTTTATTATTCTTGAAGAAAATGGTAAAAAAGGAATAGGTGAGTGCGGAATACTTCGTGGCTTAAGTGCTGATGATCGTGATGATTATGAAGAAAAACTAAAATGGGCTTGCGAGAATATTCATTTAGGAGAAAAAGCGTTATGGGAATCTTTATTGGAATTTCCTTCGATTCAATTTGGGATTGAAATGGCTTTTTTATCTCTAAAAAACGAGAATCCATATTTACTTTTTCCTTCTGATTTTACTAATAATATCCAATCAATTGAAATAAATGGTTTGGTATGGATGGGCGAGCCGGCTTTTATGAAACAGCAGATTGAAGAAAAATTAGCAGACGGATTCAGCTGTATTAAACTTAAAATTGGAGCAATAGATTTTCAAAAAGAATTAGAATTATTAGAATTTATCCGCAGTCATTTTTTAGCAGAAGAAATAGAAATTAGAGTTGATGCAAATGGAGCTTTTGCATTGAATGAAGCTTTAGATAAACTCAATCAATTAAATAAATTTCAATTACATAGTATCGAACAGCCTATTAAAAAAGGAAACATTCAGGCTATGGCAGATTTATGTAAAATAACTCCTTTTCCAATTGCTTTAGACGAAGAATTGATTGGCATATTTACATTCGAAGAAAAAGAAAAATTACTGCAGGAAATCAAACCTCAATATATTATTTTAAAACCTAGTTTTATTGGTGGTTTTAGAGGAACGCAGGAATGGATAACATTAGCAGATAAATACAATATTGGCTGGTGGATTACCTCTGCATTAGAAAGCAATATCGGATTAAATGCAATAGCACAATGGACATTTCTTCAAAATACAAAAATGCCGCAAGGATTAGGCACCGGAGCACTTTACACCAATAATTTCAATTCTCCGCTAGAAGTTTTAAAAGGAAAATTATGGTACAATTCATCTACAGACTGGGATTCAGTAATTTTAGAAAAGGTACAAAGTAACAAAGATTCATAGGGTTAAAAAGCACGATATAAAACCTCTGAACCTTTGCCACTCTGAACCTTTAAACCTATATTTTACTCTTTCCCGCCAAGTAAATTTTCCTGCCATTCTTTTAATTCCTGCCATTTACCCTGATAAGCAAATAAAGCCTGTTTCGCCCACGTACTAGGGTTATGAATTGAGTAGTTTTCTCCTCCGGAATCCAGAATGGACTGTAATCTTTCTGTTGATGTTTCCGAAAGATCTTTCCATGTTTTAATTCCGGAGTCGTTAAGTAAAGCTTCTATTTTTGGACCAATTCCTTCAACAATTTTTAAATCGTCCTGTTTTATTTTTTTGCCTAATACATTTGCGGCCAGCGCACTATCAAACAAAACAGCTGGAGTTTCTGCAACAAATGATTTAGGTACAGATGCAGAAGCTTTAGCATGTGCAGCCGCCAGATCTGCTTCCAGAGAAGCTATTTTTGTATTTAAATTTTTCGTATTTGCTTTACAGGCATCAAGATCTGCTTGTAATGATGCGGCTAAAGAATCATCTTCTTTTGAGTTCAATTTTCCTAGTAAGTAACCTAAAATTCCACAGATTATACCCACTAAAATCGGTATTAAGATACATGGTAAATTCATAATAAGTATATTTTTGATTATTTGATGGTAACTACGGTTCTTCTATTGCTGGCCTTTCCTTCGGTTGTAGCATTATCCCCAATTGGTTCATCCGGGCCTTTTGATTCAGTAGCAATTCTGGAAGCTTCAATTCCGTTTTTGATTAAATAATTTTTAGAAAAATCGGCTCTTTTTTGTGCCAGATCTATATTTAAATCTCTATTGCCTACATTATCACTATGCCCCACAACTAAAACAGAAGTATTTTTTACATTTTTTAAATATTTAATAATATCAGTCACTTTTTGCTGTTCTTCTTCATTTAAATTAAAGCTTGATTTATTAGTATTAAAATGAAGAATTAAAGGATTGGCATTAATTTTTTCTTTCAGCGCAGCCCAATCATCAGTGGCTGTAGAAGCTGTATTAATCGTTTCAAACTCGTATTCAACAGGGCCAATGAGTGTATCAGCATTTGTTTTCCAGCTATTGATAATTTCTCCTTTTGCGTCTAATTGAGAAGAAGCCAAACCTTTTGAAACAAAATAATTTTTGACATCATTTGCTCGGGCTAATCCAAGATTTTCAAATTTTGTTGTGTTGGTTTCGTCAGAAGTTGCGTAACCAGTAATGGTAACTTTTTGTTTCTTGTTCGAAACTAAAAAAGTTTTAAGTTTTTCAATTCCAATTGAAATTGAATCACTTATAGGCTGAACTGCAGCAGGATTATTTTTTAAAAATTTAAAATTATAATTCGTTCTAAATTCAAATCCGGAACCATTTATGATAAAAGGAACAAAATTATCATTCTTAATTGACGTAGGAGGAACTTTTTCGACAGCAGCATTTGGCTGCGCCGTATCGCAATTGCAGCAAAACTTTATATACAAAATTGTACCTAAAATTATGACCAGAGCGATCCCTAATAGATAAAGTACTTTTTTAGACATGATTTGATGAATTAAGGTTCTATCAAAATTAACGAAAATTAATATAGTTAATATGTTAATAATCAATGAAATTGGTTTCATTTTAGACCAAAAAAAACTGGAATTTGAAACGAATTTTATAAATGGATTTTTAAAAATGAAATTCCACGACTGAATTAAAATGAGTAAATTGCAGTAAAATAAATTAAGACTCAAAATGCTCGAAATAGAAAGAAAGTTTCTTGTAAAATCAGACGATTTTAAAGAACAGGCATTTGCAAAAAATCAAATTGCACAAGGTTATTTAAGTTCAATTGCCGAGAGAACGGTTCGTGTTAGAATTAAAGGAGATAAAGCTTTTTTAACTATAAAAGGAATTGGCCACCAAGGAGGAATGTCTCGTTTTGAATGGGAAAATCAAATTCCGCTTGATGAAGCTGCAGAACTATTGAAATTATGCGAAAAAGGCAAAATTGAGAAAACGCGTTATGAAATTAAATTCGGAAATCATGTTTATGAAGTGGATGAATTTTATGGAGAAAATGAAGGATTAACAATGGCAGAAATTGAACTGCAGTCTGAAGATGAAAGTTTCGAAAAACCGGATTGGCTGGGAGAAGAAGTAACAAATGACGAAAGATATTATAATGCTTATTTGAGCAAATATCCTTTTAAAAACTGGGGAAAAGAATAATTTATGGCAGACCAATATGATTTAATTATTGTGGGAGGCGGGCCAATAGGTCTGGCTTGTGCGATAGAAGCTCAAAAGAAAAACTTATGTTATTTAATTATAGAAAAAGGCGCGATTGTAAATAGCATTTTCAATTATCCATTGTACATGACTTTTTTCTCCACTGCCGAAAGACTTGAAATAGGAGATATTCCGTTTAACTGTTTAGCACCAAAACCTGGTCGTCAGGAAGCATTAGAATATTACCGAAATATCCATCGTTATTTTAATTTCAATATTAATTTATTTGAAAAAGTAACTGAGATTAAAAAAACTGGAAATTCTCTTTTTGAAATTTCTACAGATAAGAGTTCATACAAATCGAAAAACGTAGTTATTGCAACTGGTTTTTATGACATTCCAATTCATATGAATATTAAAGGCGAGGAATTGCCAAAAGTTCGTCACTATTATAAAGAAGCGCACGAATATGCTTTTCGAAATATTATAGTTGTTGGCGCTAACAATTCATCTGTTGATGCGGCCTTAGAATGCTGGCGAAAAGGAGCGAATGTAACAATGGTAATTCGTAAAAATGAAATCAATAATCGAGTAAAATATTGGGTTAAACCCGATATCGAAAACCGAATTGCGGAAGGAAGCATTAAAGCTTATTTTGAATCTAATATTACAGAAATCCGTGATAATGAAGTTGAAATTGAAACTCCAAACGGAAAAGTGACAATCGAAAATGATTTTGTTTTGGCTTTAACAGGTTATAAACCAGATTTAAATTTTCTGGAAAATATAGGAATTGAGCTTTCAAACGATGAGTTGAAAATTCCAACGTATAATCCTGAAACTATGGAAACAAATGTTGAAGGTTTATTTCTTGCAGGCGTTGTCTGCGGAGGAATGCAGACGCATAAATGGTTTATCGAAAACTCAAGAATCCATGCAAAGATGATTGTGGATTATATTACTTCGAAATAAAGGTTTGCCACGAATTACACTAATTTTCACGAATTAATATTTTTGTCAGTTCGAGCGAAGTCGAGAACACACTCGCATTTCAAATTCGATAGATGCGACAGTTTAAAAAAATAATTCGTGAAAATTAGTGTAATCCGTGGCAAAAAAAACTTTTTAAGAACTACAAGAAAGCATAGAACAACCCACTTTAGATCGAGCCCAATCTGGTCGTTTTGCGAACCATTTTTCGTATTCCGGCTGTTCTTCGTATGGCTTTTGTAATAATATATAAAGTTCGTTTATCAACGAATAGTCTTCTTTATCAGCAGCATCAATAGCTAATTGTGCCATATAATTTCGAAGAACATATTTCGGATTAATTAAATTCATTTTTTGAGAACGTTCTTCATCCGATAATTCTTCAGTATTCAATCTATCCAAATAAACTGCAAACCATTTTTTCCAGGCATCTAAAATATCTCCCGAAACTTCTTCGATTTTATAAAACGAATATTGAATTTTTTCTATCGCTTTTTCTACAGAATCAGATTTTTTAACGTAACTTAAATTTCTAAAAAAAATCGTCATATCCGTTTCTGTCAATTGTAAAGTCGCTTCAAGATTATCAGTTAAATCATTATCAATTTGAGCAGAAGTTGAAATAAACAATCCTAGTTTATTTAGAAACATTTCTTTATAATCTAAAATAAAATCATCCATAAATGATTCTAAGATTTTTTCTAATTCTTCAGTTTCATTAATCAAAGGATAAATCGCATTCGCCAATTGATATAAATTCCAATGCGCAACTTGCGGCTGATTCCCAAATCGGTATCTTTTATTTTGACTGTCTGTTGTGTTTGGTGTCCAATTTGGATCGTAATTTTCAAGCCAACCATAAGGCCCGTAATCAATTGTGATTCCGTGAATTGACATATTATCAGTATTCATTACGCCGTGAACAAAACCAACTCGCTGCCAGTGCAAAATCATTTCGCGTGTTGTATCGGCTACTTTTTTAAAGAACTGCAAATATTGTTCTTTTGGTTCGCCAGTAATTTCAGGGAAATAATGTTTGATATTATATTCTACAAATTGCTTTAAGTTTTTAAGTTCGTTTCTGGCAGCCAGCATTTCAAAACTTCCAAAACGAATAAACGAAGGCGCAACACGACATACAATCGCACCATTTTCATAAGCAGGATTTCCGTTGTATAAAACGTCACGTAAAACCTGATCTCCGGAAAGAATTAACGAAAGAGATCGGGTACTGGGAACACCTAAATGATACATGGCTTCGGCACATAAATATTCTCTTATAGACGAACGCAAAACTGCCAAACCATCAGCAGTTCTGGAGTATGGTGTTTTTCCCGCACCTTTTAATTGAAGGGTAAAAAACTGATTGTCATTTTCAACTTCAGTTAAATTAATGGCACGGCCGTCGCCCAATTGTCCAGCCCAGTTTCCGAATTGATGTCCGGCGTAACACATTGCATAAGGCTTTGTTTCAGGAAGAATTTCTTTTCCTGAAAAAACATTCAAAAATTCCTCAGACTGAATTTCGTCTTTTGAAATCCCAACCAATACAGCCACTTCTTCAGAAGCATGAATTAATTTTGGATTTGAAGGTTTTGTTGGATTTACATACGAAAAAGCAGTATTTCTAACTTGACGAATTTCATTTGTCAAGTCTGTATCTGCAGGCAATTCAGCAGTAAATCGATTATTTATTTTTAAATTTTTCATTTGAGTTTTTTATAATTGGCCCACAGATTACACAGATTACACGGATAAAACAGATTAAACGGATTTTTTTAAATCTGTGTAGATTCTTATTCACAAAGAATATACAAAAATCCTTTTAATCCGTACAATCTGTGGCCAAAAAAATTATACGCTAACTAATTTATCAGCATACATTTTTTTAAGTTTTTGAACTTTTGGATCGATTACAAGCTGGCAATATCTTGCTTCCTGATTGTTGTTGTAATAATCCTGATGATAATCTTCGGCTTCATAAAACACTTCAAAAGGCTTTAGCTGCGTTACAATCGGATCTGCATAAACAGGCTGAGCTTCTTCAAAAACCTTTTCTGCGATTTCTTTTTGTGATTCGTTATGATATAAAACTATCGAACGATACTGCGTTCCGTTGTCGCCGCCCTGACGATTTAAAGTTGTAGGATCGTGGCTTGTCATGAAAACAGTTAGTAAATCATGATATGAAATAATGTCAGAATCAAAAGTAACCTGAATAACTTCTGCGTGACCAGTTCGTCCTGTACATACTTCGCGGTATGCCGGATTCTTTATAAAACCATCTGAAAATCCAGATTTTATTGTCTCAACTCCTTTTAAACGCTGAATTACAGCTTCTACACACCAAAAACATCCACCACCGAAAGTGGCTTTTGATAAATTTTCCATAAATGTAAAAATAGCTTAAAGTTTACATGCCCTATTAACCTGATAGAATATTGTGATAATTTATCTAAAAAACAGCTATTAAACTAAAGATATTAAAAGTTTTCTTAAAGTTTGAAGTTTAGAATTGATAAATTCTCAATTTTAGAAAAAAGCAATATATTTGCAGTTAAACACAGGCACAACAAATGAATACCAAAAATAGTACCATCAGTCTAGAAACTTATTTCCAGGATTTTAGACAGCATATTGTTGGCATAGATCAGGAATTTATGTCACCTTTTGGCAAAAAAAATATTGTTTATACCGATTGGACTGCCAGCGGAAGGCTGTACAGACCAATTGAGGAGAAACTTTTGAATCAATTTGGACCGTTTGTTGCCAATACACATACTGAAACTACCGTGTCTGGTACTGCCATGACAAAGGCATATCATCATGCAAGACATATTATTAAGCGTCATACAAACGCAAGTGAAGATGATGTCTTAATTACAGATGGAACGGGAATGACTGGGGTTATCAATAAATTCCAGCGTATTTTAGGTTTGAAAATTCCTGAAAATCTTAAAAATTTCACCACAGTTCCGGCTGAAAAAAAACCTATTGTTTTTATCTCTCACATGGAACATCATTCTAATCAAACTTCTTGGTTAGAAACAATTGCAGACGTTGAGATTATTCCATCTTGTGAAAAAGGGCTGTTTTGTCTGGATAATTTAGAATTGTTATTACAGAAATACAGTGACAGAACGATAAAAATTGCATCGATTACTTCTTGCTCAAATGTTACGGGTATAAAAACGCCTTTTCATGAAGCCGCAAAATTAATGCATCAATATAATGGAGTTTGCTTTGTAGATTTTGCCTGTTCTGGCCCTTATGTTGAAATTGACATGCATCCTGCAGATTCGGAATCTTATCTGGATGCGATTTTCTTTTCTCCGCATAAATTTCTTGGCGGCCCTGGAACTTCGGGGGTTTTGATTTTTAATAAAAAATTATACAATAATATGATTCCGGATTGTCCGGGTGGAGGAACGGTTAGCTGGACAAATCCGTGGGGCGAACATAAATATATTGATAATATCGAGGATCGTGAAGATGGCGGAACTCCGGGATTTCTTCAGGTTATTAAAACTGCTTTGGCAATTGAGCTGAAGGAAGAAATGGGAATTGAAAACATTTTGCAACGCGAACACGAAATTGTAGATTTTGTTTTTAGTCAGTTAGATCCTGTTGAAAACATTAAAATTTTAGCGGGTCAGCATAAAAACCGTTTGGGTGTAATCTCCTTTTTTATTGAAGATCTGCATTTTAATTTGGGTGTAAAATTATTGAATGACAAATTCGGGGTTCAAACTCGCGGCGGATGCAGTTGTGCCGGAACTTACGGTCATTATTTATTGCACGTAGATCAGGAAACTTCGAATAAACTGGTA
Source organism: Flavobacterium sp. FG68 (assembly GCF_057808895.1). Lineage (NCBI taxonomy): Bacteria > Pseudomonadati > Bacteroidota > Flavobacteriia > Flavobacteriales > Flavobacteriaceae > Flavobacterium > Flavobacterium sp. FG68. Next base: position 21,053 of record NZ_JBMDIY010000020.1, on the reverse strand, counting down.
AATGAAATTACGATTGGTGATTTAATCAAAAAACCGGGATGGATTAGAATGTCGATTCACCCAACTACGACAGATGAAGAAATTGCTTTTGTTTGTAATAGTATTATAGACTTGGCTAAAAACCATAAAACCTGGGCTTTAGATTATTCTTATAATAAAGACACTAATGAATTTGTTCATAAAAACGCTACTTCATTTGAAGATGAATTGGTGAAGAGTTGGTTTAAATCGTAGTATTTTTTTTTAACGCAAAGTTCGCTAAGGAATTTTCGCAAAGTGCGCGAAGGTTTTTCTTTGTAAAAGTTTTTTAAGGTCTCAAAGTTTCGTTTGAGAATATCAATTATAAAAATAAGCCCGAAAGTTTTAAAAACTCTCGGGCTTATTTACTTTACTTTATGCGTATATTTTAAAAACCAGCTTTGCGAACTTAAAAAAACTTGTTTTTATACTAAAAATTTTTGTGCACTTTGCGAAAATTCCTTAGCGAACTTTGCGTTAAAATTAAATCAGCAACTTCGCGCACTTTGCGAAAAAAACTTAGCGAACTTTGCGTTAAAAAAAGCTTTTCTAGATTACTTAGATTCCTGGAATTTTTTAAGGGAAAGTAAAGCTTGTTCTTGGATCTTTTTATGGAAAAATCCTGTCCAGCCTAATAAATATCCGGTTGGACCAAAGGCTTGTTTTGACCATTTCCAAACATCAAAATTATCGGTGTGTTTGATGATTAAGCCATCTTGAAAAACAAATTCGGCAGAAATTCTATTAATTACATTCCGATTTGTTTTGCTGAAATTATAAGTTGCAACCCATTTTGCAGAACCGGTAAATTCATCGGCTTTTACATCAAAGAATTCAATTTTAAGACTTCCTTTGCTTCTTATAATCAGCATTTCCCACATTTTTGAAACTTGTTCTTCTTTTAATAAACCAAAGGCCGGGTCAATAAAATGTATTTTTGGATGATAACATTCAGCCATTGTTTTAAAATCAGAATTGGCAAAAGCAGTATAGAACTTTGTAATTAAAGCTTCGTTGGGAGTCATAAATTTGAAAATTAGGTTATAAATATAAGATTTATTATATAAAATATTGTATTTACAAAACACTAATTTCTTTTGCGGTGTCGTAACTCTTTTTAGATTTATCGTAAACCGTTGAAAAATATTTTTTTTTGTTGTGCGCCGTAAAATATCCGGTTTCGTTTCCAAAAGTATTGGAACCTCCGTTTATAATAAATCGAACAGCGTAAATATCATTTTTTTTTAGTTTGGCAAATTCAGCAGGAGTAAAGTAATAATACGAAGTTGTTTTTCCTTCAGACGATTCTTTTACGTTTTTGTCTGTGCAGGCAATAACATCGGCATTAGCCAAATCTACGTAAAGACCTCCGGCAATTCTCGCTTTATCATTTGAAGTTGCAATTGTGATTTTTAAAATGCCGCCTTTATCTGTTTTTGCAATCTGAATGTTGGCTTCGCCCGTAAAAGCATATTTTTCGCAGATAAAAGTATATTCCTGCGTTGCCGGAAAAGGCTGAGATCCTTTTACACTCATGGTTTGCTGCGCATTTGCAAAGATTGAAATAAGCAGTAATAAAAGAAGAGGCAATTTTAATTTCATATATATTTACTTTATTGTTCGGCTGCTTTTGCGTCAAACTTTTCATCCCAATCCATTGATTTAATGGCAGATATTAAGTTCTCTTCATTTACAAAAATGCGAAGTTCTTTATTGGCTACTTTTTTACTGTATAAAGCGTGATAACGGTAAATTACTTCATTTTTGGTTTTGTAAACGCCATCTAATTTTAAATCAATAAAACTTCCATAATATTGTCTAAATCTGGTACAGGTTTTAGTCAATCGTTCTTCGGTCGTATTTTCTCTAACAGACTGAGTAACTTCGGTTTCATTAAAAGGTTTAAACTTTGATGTATTACAGGTTTCTAAAACTCTTTTGCCTAATTCATACGCTTTTCTCTGCTGCTCTGAACTAATATCGGCGTTAGAAACTTTTTTAATTTTTAAATCTTCCGTATCTCTACTTACAGTTTTCGATTTACATCCAATTAATAACAACAAACATATAATCAATCCCGCTTTCTTCATAATCATTTAAGTTATTTTTAATAATAAGTTTGGGTCGGGGCAATTTTCTATATAAAAATTTAAATCATTTGTATTGCAGACACCGGGATAATCGCCCCATTTGTCTTCTAAGTTTTTTATAATCTGAAAGTGAACATGAGGAGCATAATCTCCGTTAACAGTTGAATTTCCTAAAGTTGCAATTTGTTCACCTTTCTTAAAAATTGTCCCAACGGTAAGGTTTTCTATACTTTCTAACGATAAATGTCCGTATAAAGTATAAAATTTCTCGTTTTCTACTTCATGTTCTAATATTATGGTTGGCCCGTAATCTCCTAAACCTTGGTTATTTTGAAAACTGTGAACCTTTCCGTCAAGCGGAGCTAAAACTGGAGTATCAACTTTTGCCCATAAATCAAGACCAATGTGAATATTTCTTTCCGGAACAGAATCATTTTTAAAAATAGTACTCCTTTTATATAAGTTACGGCCTTCGATATAACCGCCATAGGCAACTTCGGCATTATTATCTGCCAGATAACCAAAAATAAAACGTTCAAATTCTGTAGACGTTTCGGGTTTGCTTTCGACTAAATCAGTATTGGTTATGGATAAATCTAAAGGAAGGTATTTTGAAAAATCAATTGAGGCATCGATTACTTTAGTAGGTGGTAAGGCTTTTAATATAGATACAAGGGATTTCATAAAATTAAATTTAGGCTACTTTTTCGATTATTATTAATTCATTATGAACTTCAATGCGGGGCAGCATTTTTGAAGTAAATAATTGTGCGTTTATTTCGGTAATGTATTTTCTGTTTCGAACATTATGCGCTTCATCGAGAATCATGGTGTTGAATAAAATGAAGCCCTGATCTTTGAGAAGAAAACAAACTCGTTCGCTAAAAAACTTTTCGAACAAAAAGTTTGGCATATTAGTATCTTCAAAAATATCAATAATTATTAAATCGTAGCGATCTTTTGTTTTTAAAACAAACTCAAAAGCGTCGTCAATGATAATTTCAAGCTGTTTGATCTCATTTAAGTTAAAATACTGATTGGCAATTTGAATCATTTCAGCATCGATTTCGACTCCGGTAATTTTACCTTTATAATTAATTTCGTCAACAAGGGTTTTGATTACGCTGCCGCCGGCAACACCAAGAACCAGAATATGTTCCATTTGTAATACCTTGTCATAACCAATATTGCGAAGACCGTACCTTAATATACGTTGTAAACTTCCGTATGAATAATTTGTATTTTCAGAATCTAAAACCAATTCTCCATTTGCCCAGGTAACTTCGATCACTTTACTTCGTGCCGATTTTTTTTTGAAGATTTTAATGGGATATAGATAACTGAACAATTTTTGAATCATTTTGTAATGCTTTTACTCAAAAATACCATTTTAAATCTTTTATTTTGCAAGAAATATTAAATTTTAATGAAGAAAAGACTATACAAATTCATCTTTTTTAAGCTAATGGGCTGGAAGATAGTAGGAATAGAAAATGCTGAAGTGAAAAAATGTATTTTAATGGTTATGCCGCATACCAGTAATCACGATTTTTATATTGGTCTTTTTACCCGCGGTATTTCCGGCTTACAGATGAACTGGGTTGGGAAGAAAGAATTATTCAAATTTCCGTTTGGTTATTATTTTAGAAATGTTGGTGGTGAACCGCTTGACCGCACCGGAGGATTAAATAAAGTAGATTCTATCGCTGCTATTTTTGATCGTAAAGAAGTTTTTCGCTTGGCTGTTGCGCCAGAAGGAACACGAAAAGGTGTAACCGAAATTAAAACCGGATTTTATTATATAGCGCTTAAAGCGAATGTGCCAATAGTTCCCGTTGCTTTTGATTGGGGAAAGAAAGAAGTTAATTTAGGAAAGCCTTTTTATCCAACAGGAAATTATGAAGCCGATTGGGAAATTTTAAAAGAGCATTATAAAGGTGTTTTAGGAAAAATTCCTGAAAATGGAATTCAGATCTAATTTTTTGATGTTTTTCCAGATTTGTGAGAATCCCTTAAATGAAAATTATTTTAAAAAATTTTCAAATACGCGAAATTTTCGATCTATGGGACATACGCCTTAAAAGTTCCGTTTTTATAGAAAATTACAATTTTTTCAATTTCGTCTTCTTCAAAACTCAAATTTGATTTTTTGGTTTCGATCAAACTTTTAATCGGGGATTTATTTTCTTCTTTATTTAATGGAGTAAATAAATCTTCTCCAGAATAATTTTCATTTGATGAAGAAGGGGAGTCTGAATTTATATTTTGAAAATTCGGAACTGTTTCATTTTCTGATTTTGGAAAATTTCCTTTTCCAATTAGAATCCAATATAAATCTACTTCCGGAAAAACATCTAAAATTTTCATGACAAAATCAAGACTTGGCTTGTTTCTTCCAGAGAGCAGGTGAGACATACTGGAACGCTGCACACCAATTTTATCTGCAAATGAAGAGGCATTTAGTGCGTAATAATCCAGTATAATTTCCAGTCTTTTTACAAAATCATCGATGTTTACCATTGTAAATTCTAATTTAAATCATACGTGTTTACAAATGTAACTAAAAAGATTTGATAATACAATTTTACAGTTGTAAATCGTTCAAATTAAGGATTTATGATGCAATTTTAACTTCATATGACACTACATAACTCATTGAAATATAATATATTGATATTTTATACTTAAAGTAATAACAATTGTTAACTGGATTTTGTTTAAATCCTTAAAACTCATTAATAAATCTGTTTACATTTCTAAATTCTCTTTATTTTTTATTGTTTACAATTGTAAAAATAAAGATGTTTACTTTTGTAAACTAATCAAAACACAATGAATTTAGAAGAATTATTTAACCAATACAAAGAGCAATCAATTGAAGGCAGATACCTGACTTTAGATCATATTCAGCCTTTATTAGATAAATTAAATACTGATAATCAAGTTAAGGTTATTGGAAAATCTGTTTTAGGAGAACCTATATATAGTTACGAAATTGGAACCGGAAAAACACGTATCTATTTATGGTCTCAAATGCATGGAAATGAAAGCACAACAACTAAAGCGCTTTTTGACTTTATTAATGTATTAAACAGCAAATCTGATTTTGCCGAAAAAATGCTTTCAACATTTACATTTTATGCTATTCCAATATTAAATCCTGACGGTGCAAGACTTTATACACGTGAAAATGCGAATAAAATTGACTTAAATCGCGATTCTCAAAACCTTACACAGCCAGAAAGTAATGTTTTAAGAGAAGTTTTTGAGAGTTTTAAGCCTCATTACTGCTTTAATCTGCATGATCAGCGTACTATTTTTGGCGCTGGCGATACTGGTAAGCCTGCAACTGTCTCTTTTTTAGCTCCGTCTTATAATGAAGAAAGAGAAGTGAATGAAAACAGACAAAAAGCGATTAACTTAATTGCCGGAATTAACGATGAATTGCAAAAATATATTCCCGGACAAGTAGGAAGATTTGACGATTCATTCAATATAAACTGTATAGGAGATACTTTTCAGTTTTTAGGAGTTCCTACCATATTGTTTGAAGCAGGTCATTTTCCTAACGATTATGAAAGGGAAATTACAAGAAAATACATATTTTTCTCACTAATTTCGGGCTTTAAACTCATAAGCGAAAACGATTTAGTTGTCAATAGAAATTCTGATTATTTGAATATTTCACAAAATAAAGTCGTTTTTTATGATTTTATGTATAAAAATATCAAAATAAATTATGATGGTATCGAAATTATTACGAATTTTGTCGCACAATACAAAGAAGAATTGATTGAAAATAAGATTCATTTTAATGCTTATATAGTAGAAGCAGGCGAATTGGAAAATTATTTTGGTCATTATGAATACGACGGAAATGAAGCTGTTTATTCTGATGATTATCTTAATATTCCGAAAATGAACCAAAAAGCAGATTTTTATTTAAATAAAAATACTAAATTTGTTAACGGGTTGATAAAAAGTTAATTTTTATGTGAATTTGTTGTTTTTTATATATATTTTTATACTTTGTAATAGCAATTAGTAATATTAATTAAAGAATTATGAGTAAATTTCGTTTAGATGAAGTAGATCACCAGATTTTAGATATGTTAATAGACAATACGAGAGTTCCGTTTACTGACATTGCAAAAAAACTATTGATTTCTGCTGGTACAGTACACGTTAGAGTAAAAAAGATGGAGGATGCCGGTATCATCATGGGGTCTTCATTAGCCTTAGATTACGATAAATTAGGTTATTCATTTATTGCTTATGTTGGGGTATTCCTTAATAATACATCACAAACTAAATTTGTATTAGAGCGTATCAATCAAATTCCATTCGTAACAGTTGCTTCTGTAACGACAGGAAAATTCAACATCTTTTGTAAAATCAGAGCAAAAGATACAAAACATGCAAAAGAAGTTATCTTTATGATTGACGATATCGATGGTGTTTACAGAACTGAAACTATGATTTCATTAGAGGAAAGTATTAACGATAAGAAGCGTTTGATGCATACTATTTTCAAAAACATGTAAGAATCCCTCTTGAATGCTATATTAAAATATAACCTCAAGTTTATTCTTGGGGTTTTTTTATGACCAATTAACCAACCAACTATAAAAGAATTTATGTACACGTTGCCAAAAATAGAGCGTTTTAACAAAGACGTTCTCTCTAAATACCATATTTACAATAGTGTTTTCATAACATTACCATTTGACTCTATTGATAATACAGGTGTTTTACTGCCGTTATTTACAGAAACCTGCGAAACGGGATTTAAAAAACAGGAAACTCCAAAAGAAATTTTTGATTTCTTTTCAAATAAGTTCCTGAATAATGCTTCAGAGACGGAAAAAATCGACTTAATGTTTCGATTTATCCAATATATAGAACGTCAGATTGTATTGTTTGACGCTATTGAAGATGCTGCTTTTCCTGAAGTTAACAATATGGAAGGAAGAGGATCTTTGCGTGATATCAAAGAAAAATCAGATGCAAAAGAAAAAGACGACGAATTAGTTAATTTTTTAGAAAATTTCAATGTTCGTACGGTTTTAACAGCGCATCCAACTCAGTTTTATCCTGGTCCTGTTTTAGGAATTATAAACGATTTGACCGAAGCAATTCGCCAAAATGATTTATTACAAATCAAACAATTATTAGCACAGCTGGGAAAAACGCCTTTTATTCAGCATGAAAAACCAAATCCTTACGATGAAGCCGTTAGTTTAATTTGGTATCTTGAAAATGTATTCTATGCTACAGCGGGAGAAATTGTACATTATTTACAAAAAAATATCAATGACGGAAATCAAATTCAGAATCAATTAATAAAATTAGGATTCTGGCCGGGAGGTGACCGTGACGGAAATCCATTCGTTACAACAGAGATTACACTGAAAGTTGCAGATCGTTTACGAACTTCAATTCTGAAGTGTTATTATGTTGAAATGAGAAACTTAAAAAGAAAGTTAACTTTCTCAGGTGTAGATACTTTGGTATCAGATCTTGAACATAAACTTTACCGTTCAGTATTTTATTCGAAAGGAGAAATTTTCATCACTTTAGATGAATTATTAACGCAGCTTAATACAATTCGAACTATAATTATTGAAAAACATCAGTCATTATATTTAGACGAATTAGAAGCTCTTTTAGTAAAAATCAATTTATTCGGATTCCATTTTGCAACTTTAGATATTCGTCAGAATAGTAAAATTCACAATGCTGTATTTAAAGATGTTGTGAATTATTACTTGAATTCTGGTTCAGATACTTTTCCGAAAAATTACTATGAATTGACAGAAGATCAAAAAATTGATGTTTTATCAAAAATAAAAGGAGATTTGAATCCTGCTGATTTTGAAAACGAAATTACAAGATCGACTTTAGAATCTGTTCAGGCAATTAAAACCATTCAGGAAAACAATGGGGAAGAAGGTGCCAATCGTTACATTATTAGTAATAACGAAAGTGCGCTAAACGTAATGGAAACTTTTGCGATGATTCGTTTGAATAATTGGGAAAATCCAACGGTTGACATTATTCCGCTTTTTGAGTCTGTAGATGATTTACAAAATGCTCATCAAATTATGGAGCAATTGTATACCAATCCTGAATATTCTAAGCATTTAAAATCAAGAGGAAATGAACAGACCATTATGCTTGGTTTTTCTGACGGTACAAAAGACGGTGGTTATTTAATGGCTAACTGGAGTATTTATCAGGCTAAAATTTCGTTGACTGAAATTTCAAGAAAATACGGAATCAAAGCTATTTTCTTTGACGGACGCGGCGGGCCTCCTGCACGTGGTGGTGGTAAAACACACAAATTTTACGCTTCTTTAGGTCCAAAAATTGAAAATAAAGAAATTCAGATCACGGTACAAGGGCAAACGATTAGTTCTAATTTTGGAACTTTAGATTCTTGCCGTTTTAATATTGAAAACCTATTAAGTGCTGGTGTAACCAATCAGGTTTTTGGTAAAGAAAAGAATGAGTTAACTCCAGAAGAAACTCAAATCCTGACGCAATTAGCTAATTTGGGTTATGATAAATATTTAAGTTTTAAGAATCACCCGAAATTTATTCCTTATTTGGAAAAAATGAGTACGTTGAAATATTATTCTAAAACAAACATTGGAAGCCGCCCATCAAAAAGAAGCAAATCTGAATCATTAGATTTTGCAGATCTAAGAGCGATTCCATTTGTAGGTTCCTGGAGTCAGTTAAAACAAAACGTACCGGGATTTTTTGGAGTTGGAACAGCTTTGAAACATTTTGAAGAATCAGGTCAATGGGATAAAGTAAGTGATTTGTATCACAATTCATTATTCTTTAAAACGTTGTTGGAGAACAGTATGATGTCATTGGCAAAATCATTTTTACCATTAACGGCATACATGAGAAAAGATCCTGAATTTGGTGAATTCTGGCAGATTATCTATGATGAATTTTCTGAGACAAAACGTCTTTTATTAAAAATTGCAGGTCATAAAACCTTAATGGAAAACTATCCTGATGGTATAGCATCAATTCAAATAAGAGAGCGTATTGTATTGCCGTTGTTGACAATACAACAATACGCATTGTTAAAAATTAATGAATTGCACAAAGAAAATTCTGCGAATGAGGAGCTAATCAAAGTATACGAAAAAATCGTAACGAGATCTCTTTTCGGAAACACAAATGCAAGTAGAAATTCAGCTTAATCGTAATTTGTAAACTTTAAAATTATAAAAATGATTGCAAGTCAGTTACTAGAAAATGAATATTCGGGTCATTTTGGCACTTATATCAGAGAAGCCGGCGATGGAAAATTAATCGAAGAATTAGAAATCTCTCTTCATGATTTTATCCGATTTGTTCAAAATATTCCAATGGATAAATTTGATTATCGCTATGCAGAAGGGAAGTGGACAATTAAGGATATCATTCAGCATATTATAGATACTGAACGTATTTTTGCTTATCGTGCTTTGAGATTTTCAAGAAACGATAAAACGCCTTTGCCAAGTTTTGAAGAAGATGATTACGCAAATAATACAGAATCAAATAAAAGAAGTATTCAGGATTTGTTAACTGAACTTTCTGCTTTAAGACATTCAACTTTATTGTTTTACAAAAGTTTATCTGAAGATCAGCTTAAAAGACTTGGAACGGCTTCTGGTAATCAAATTTCTGTTCGAGCTTTGGGTTTTGTGATAATTGGGCATCAAAAACATCATCAAAAAGTTTTTGAAGAAAGATATTTGTAAAAGCTAAAATTATAAAAACTAAAAAAATCCTGTGAAGTAAATTCACAGGATTTTTTGCTTTTGTCATTTCGAGAAACGAGAAATCGCACTAGAAACTCGACAAAGATTACGATTCACCATAAGGAAATACTTGTGCGATTTCTCCTTTCGTCGAAATGACAAAAAAATCGCATTAATCCACGCCTTCGCGATAGCGAATCCGTAAAATCCGCGTGCCATCTACGCGAATATTATTTACCAATTAAATGCTTTCTCTCTAAAAATGCCAATCCAAATCGAATTTTATCATAAGACATTTTTTCTTCAAAGAATTCAAAATAAGGTCTTAAAGCGCTAGGATTTTCTAATTCTAATTGAGCTTTTTCAATCTCAATGATTTCTTTATCAGAAACAAACTGGCTTAAATCAAAATCGTTTCCATCAACATATAATTTCGCTAAATGAGAAACAATTGTGGTTTCACCCAAATTTCTTTGTCCAGCGATTTCTTCAATCGAAAGTCCATTTTGAAATAACTCTAAAGTTTTAGCATACGTGCTTTCTTTTTTGTCTTTTTTAACGACAGATTTATTTCTTTGAAACTCAATAATCGCCTTAATGAATTCTGCTCCATATTTTTCGAGTTTTGCTTTTCCAACACCTTCCACGGCAAGAAAATCTTCATCGCTCATTGGTCTTAAAATTTCCATATGTCTTAGCGAAGCGTCGCTGAAAATGACGTATGCCGGAACTTCTTCTTCCTGAGCAATTTCGTAACGTAATTTTCGAAGTGTTTCAAAAAGAGAATTTTTGGCAGCTGTTTTTGCTTTCTCTTGTTTTACTTCATTTTTATCAATTACTTTTTTAACAACCGTTGTCAGTTTTACTTTTTCTCCTTCAAACAAAACTTTTTTCGCAAAAGGCGTCAATAAAATTTTGTTATGCTGATGAAACGCAATTTCGCAATATCCTAGATTAATAAGCTGAATGAGGTATTGATTCCAATCGTACCAGGAAATATCGGCACCAATTCCGTACGTTTTTAGCGTTTGATAATTTTTTTCGTAGATATATGCGTTTTTTGAGCCTCTCAAAAAGTCAACAATCACAGCTAAAGGTTCAGATTCCTGTAATCTGGTAATAGCCGAAAGTGCTTTTTGCGCGAGAATCGTTCCATCAAAAAATGTTGGCGGATTTTTGCAAATATCGCAATTACCGCAATTCTCTGTAACGAGTTCTCCAAAATAAGAAAGAAGAATTTTTCGCCTGCAGCTTACTGCGTCTGCATATTGCTTCATTCGTTCTAATTTGGCAAGCTGAACATCAGAATTTAATCCTTCAGAAGCAAATTTTTGAAGCTGAATCACATCTGCATAACTTTCAAATAAAACTGTTTCAGCTGGTAATCCATCGCGGCCTGCACGCCCAATTTCCTGATAATAGCCTTCAATATTTTTAGGCAAATTATAATGAATTACCCAGCGAACATTTGATTTGTCGATTCCCATTCCAAATGCAATTGTAGCACATACAACCTGACAATCATCATTTATAAACTGATCCTGAGTTTTTGCTCGTGTTGTATTATCTAAACCTGCGTGATAGGCTTTTGCTACAATTCCGTTTTTAGATAATTTCTCTGCAAGTTCTTCTGTAGTTTTTCTGCTTAAGCAATAAATAATTCCTGATTCGTTAGGTTTATTCTCGACAAAATCAATAATTTGTTTTACACGATCTAAAGCTGGTCGCACTTCAAGACTTAAATTTGCGCGATCAAAAGAGGCAACAAAAGTTTTTGGGCTTTTTAAATTTAGCTGTTTGGTTATATCTGCACGTGTTGCTTTATCGGCTGTTGCAGTCAAAGCTAAAACTGGAGTAGAAGGGAAGCGGTTTTTTAAATATCCTAAATTGGTGTAGGCTGGTCTAAAATCATGACCCCAAGAAGAAATACAATGCGCTTCGTCAATTGCAATTAAACTGATTGTTAATTCGTTAAAAACATTATCTAAGTAAGATAAACTCTCCGGAGCAATATAAACGAGTTTAAAATTATTTGATTTTAAATTATCGATGTAAAACTGCTGTTCTTCAGATGATTGACTGCTGTTGATGTAACATGCGGCAATTCCGTTTGTTTTCAAACTGTCAACCTGATCTTTCATCAAGGCAATTAAAGGCGAAATAACTATAGTTATTCCGGGTAATATAAGTGCCGGCAGCTGAAAACAGATAGATTTTCCACCACCGGTAGGCATAATAGCTAATGTATCCTGTCCGGATAAAATAGTTTTTATTATCGTTTCCTGATTTGGCCTGAATTTTTCAAATCCGAAATTTTCTTTCAGTTTGGCGTGTAGTAATTCTGATTTCATATTGGCGAATAATTTATATTTTAAATATATTTCTTAAAATATAAATATAGTAATTTTCTTATAATTTGTTTGTATGGATAAATAAAAAAGGAACTCAAAATAGAGTTCCTTTGTCTTTATTTTAAAAGTAAATGATTAATCTTCGTCGTCCTCATCTTCGTCATCATCAGCTATATCGTCTGGATCTCTGTCTTCATCGTCATCATCTCCACCGTCAACGTCTGGTTTATCAAGATTGTCATCATCGTCATCGTCATCTGCAGCATCATCATCAAGATCAAGACCTTTAACTGGCTCGATTGTATCAACATCAAGATCGATATCGTCATCTTCATCATAATTTTCGATTCTGTCAGCAAGTTTAGTACTGATTTTTACTAAATAAATAGTGTCTTCAGTACGAACTTCAACAGCTTCTACTAATTCGTTTTTAGCGTTTCTAAAACGGATAACATCCGAATCATCATAACCATCAGGAAATTTTTCAACCAAAAGGTTTAAAATTTCGTTTGTCAGTTTGGCGTAGTCTACTATAACTCTTTTCATAAAAATATCCTATAAATCTAATAAATATGCAAAAATTAATGGTGCAACAATTGTAGCATCCGACTCTATAATAAATTTAGGGGTTTTGATATCTAATTTACCCCATGTGATTTTTTCATTTGGAACTGCCCCTGAATAAGAACCGTAACTTGTTGTTGAATCAGAGATTTGGCAGAAATAGCTCCAGAAAGGAACATCATGCATTTCCATATCCTGGTATAACATTGGCACAACGCAAATAGGGAAATCTCCAGCGATACCACCACCAATTTGGAAGAATCCAATACCATTTTGGCTGTTTTTTGAATACCAGTCAGCAAGGAAAGTCATGTATTCTATACCAGATTTCATTGTAGATGCTTTCAATTCACCTTTAATTACGTATGATGCAAAAATATTACCCATTGTACTATCTTCCCATCCCGGAACAATAATAGGTAAATTTTTCTCAGCAGCAGCATACATCCAGCTGTCTTTTAAGTCAATTTCATAATATTCTTCTAAAACGCCTGATAATAACATTTTGTACATGAATTCATGTGGAAAATAACGTTCTCCTTTATCATCAGCATCTTTCCAAATTTTATAGATGTGTTTTTGTAAACGTCTAAAAGCCTCATGCTCAGGAATACAAGTATCTGTAACACGGTTTAATCCTCTTTCCAGTAAAGCCCATTCGTCTTCTGGTGTCAAATCACGGTAATTAGGAACTCTTTCGTAGTGAGAGTGAGCTACTAAATTCATGATATCTTCTTCTAGATTGGCTCCAGTACATGAAATAATTTGTACTTTATCTTGTCTAATTATTTCCGCAAAAATTTTACCAATTTCTGCTGTACTCATTGCACCAGCCATACTCACCAACATTTTAGATCCATTTGCTAATTGTTGTTCGTATTCTTTGGCTGCATCTACCAGTGAAGCAGAATTAAAGTGTAAATAATGTTTTTCAATAAACTGACTGATTGGTCCTTTCATTTTGTTTTTTGTTTTTTTGTTTTTTTTGAATTAAAAGTTTTTAACCTTTTGGATATATGCAAATTAATAATTTTCTAATTATTAACCTTAATTAATTTACAGTTTTTTTTTACAATTTTTTCTTGTAACCTAATATTTTTAATACGTCGTCTGAAGTCTGTTGTTCAGAGAAAACTTCTGTTGCAAGAATTCCATTTTCATCGCGATCTATCAAAATATGTTTAGGCTGCGGAATCAAACAGTGGTGCAAACCTCCGTAACCTCCAATTGTTTCCTGATATGCTCCAGTATTAAAGAAACCAATATACAATGGCTTTTCTTTGTTGTATTTAGGCAGATAAATGGCGTTCATATTTTGTTCTGAATTGTAATAATCATCACTATCACAAGTCAATCCACCTAACAGAACCCGCTCGTAAGTATCATTCCAGCGATTAATCGCCAGCATAATAAAACGTTTATTGATAGCCCAGGTATCTGGAAGAGTAGTAATGAAAGAAGAATCGATCATGTTCCATTTTTCTCTATCATTTTGTTGTTTTTGATACAAAATCTGATAGATTGCTCCACCGCTTTCACCTACAGTAAACGATCCAAATTCAGTAAATATGTTTGGAACATCAACTTCGGCTTCATCACAAGCTATTTTAATTTGATTGATAATTTCATCAATCATATATTGATAATCATATTCAAATGCCAGCGAGTTTTTAATTGGGAAACCGCCTCCAATGTTCAAACCATCAAGAGTAGGGCATTCCTTTTTAAGTGCAATGTATACTTTAATACATTTTACAAGCTCGTTCCAGTAATATGAAGTATCGTTTATTCCGGTATTAATGAAAAAGTGAAGCATTTTAAGCTCTAATTTATCATTTTCCTGAATTTGTTTTTTGTAAAACGATACGATGTTTTTATAACCAATTCCTAATCTTGATGTATAAAACTCAAATTTAGGTTCTTCTTCGGCAGCAATACGGATTCCAATTTTGAATTTTCCTTTGATTTCTCCCTGAAGTAAATCAAGTTCTTCGTAATTGTCAATAATCGGAATAGTATTTTTATGTCCGTTATTAATTAACCTCGCAATATTATTGATGTATTCGTCTCTTTTAAAACCGTTACAAATTACATAAGTACTTTTGTTGATTTTACCATTTTCTAATAAATTCTCAACAATATTAACATCAAAAGCAGATGATGTTTCAATATGAATGTTGTTTTTGAAAGCTTCATTCATAATGTATTCAAAATGAGAGCTTTTTGTACAATAACAATAGTAATATTTTGCTTCGTATTTATTCTTTTCCATTGCGTTTCTGAACCAGGCTTTTGCCTTATTGATGTTTTCAGAAATTTGAGGTAAATAAGTAAACTTTAATGGAGTACCATATTGTTCAACCAATTTCATCAAATCGATGTTATGAAACTGAAGGTTGTCTTTGCTTAGTTTAAATTCCTCTTGAGGGAAGTAATAGGTTTGATTTATTAGGTCCGAATATTTTGTATTCATTTATATTTCAATATTTTAAGTAGTAATTATTAAATTTAGTGATTTTCTTCTAAATTTAAAATTCAAACTCTAATATTAGCAAATATAATTTGCAGTTTTTCGTGTTCTGCTTTCGAACATTGGAAAACATCAAAACAAAACGGGCTTTTACTATTATAAAAACGATTCAACATTCTAAGTAAAGAACTGTTGAGGCGGTTTCTGTAAGAGCTGAATTGTCTTTGTTTATTGTTTGTTTTCATTGTGGCAAATGTAAAAAATAATATATACCAAAAGCAATGCTTTTAATTAAAAAAAGTTTAAGATTTATAATCTTGAAACGCAGCTAGAATTAATTTATTTTCAACGGATTGGTTAATTTTTATCTTTCCGATTCCTTCAATTAAAGCAAATTGAATCAATCCGTATTCATTTTTTTTGTCATGAATAAGCAATTCCAGGATAGGATCGATGTCATTTTCTTCAAATTTTACATCGTCATAAATTGCTTTTATAGCCGTTTTTATTTCAGAATATTCTTCGGAAGTAATTAAATCTTTATGAAGGGAAATATAACTTTCTAAGATCATTCCCACAGCAATTGCTTCACCGTGTAATAAAGTTATTTTAGATTCACTCTCTAAAAAGTAGCTTTCGATGGCATGACCAAGAGTATGTCCGAAATTAAGTGCTTTACGGATATTTTTTTCTGTTGGGTCCTGAATTACGATTTCGTTCTTAATTTCAACCGAACGGTAAATTAATTGATCTAATGCATTATAATCAATAGCACCAAGATCAAGGAATTCTTTCCAGTAAGCTGCATCATAAATTAAACCGTGTTTCAGCATTTCTGCAAGTCCGGAACGCATCTCACTTTGTGGTAAAGTTTCAAGATATTCGGTATCGATTAAAACCATTTGCGGAACATTTATAACTCCAATCTGGTTTTTAAGGTTTCCTAAGTCAACTCCGGTTTTTCCTCCCACAGAAGCATCAACCATAGATAATAGGGTAGTAGGGATATTTATAAAATCAACTCCTCTTTTAAAAGTTGAAGCTACAAAACCGCCTAAATCTGTTACAACACCGCCTCCAAGATTGATTATAAGTGATTTTCTATCTGCACCAAGCTCTGTTAAAACATGCCAGATTTCAATAGAGGTTTCTATATTTTTATTGGCTTCTCCTGCTTCAAATTCAATAATTTCAATATTTAAGTCTGTTTCAATTACAGGTAAAAGTTTTGGCAGGCAATACTCATTTGTCTCAGTATCAACAATAATAAAAATATTTGAGTATTTATTTTCTTTTAAATGTTTATTTAAAGCTTCGTATGCATGTTGGTTAAAATGCACGAGATAATTGTTCGCTTGAATAGATTGCATAATTCTTCGGTTAATTGAAACCGCAAAATAAGGCATTTTTAACTAAAATATATTCAAATTTTGACCCTAATTTGTTTAAAAACGAATCATTCTAAATTAATGTTTAAAAGAACAGAAACTATTTACACATCTTAAGTAATTGTTGTGCATCAGAATAGTTTTTGCTTTTTGATATATTTAAATATTTACAGGCATTCACTTTGTCATTTTCTTTTAAATAACAAATTGCAAGGAAATATTCTGTTTTTCCGCCATTTAAGCCCGGATATTTTAAAGCATTCAATAAATAAATAATTGATTGCTTTTTTTGACTGGCCAACTTTTAAATAATAGAATCCAATATTTTGTGCAGCGTAAATACTTTTTGAATCAATTTTTAAAGCTTTTTGATAAGATTCCAAAGCTTCATCCATTTTTTTCTGTTCTTCAAAATTTTGTCCTTCCGTAATTAAATCGGCAATCAAAAGATCATTTTTGCGTTTTTTTAATGCTGCTTCATCTGCAAAATTATTATTTTGACTCGTAGCTATTAATTGTTTGGCTGCAGGATAATTTTTATCTTTTGATAAATTAAAATATTTAAGAGCATTCGTTTTATCATTTTCTTTTAAATAAGCAATACCTAAGAAAAACTCTGTCTTTCCACCATTTAAACCATGATATTTTAATGCTTCAAGTAAAGCATTTATTGCTTTTTTGTTTTGGCCTTGCTTTAAATAATTGAATCCTATATTTTGTGATACATAAATATTTTTAGGATCAATTTTTAATGCTTTTTCATAGGATTGGAGAGCATTATTCAAATTAGATTTATTCTCAAAATTCTGCCCTCCAGTTAGATAACTCGTAATTAAGAGTTGATTTTTTTGAGCTGTTAAAGTACTATCCTCAGGAAATTTTTTCAATCCCTGATCAATAAACTTAAGTAAATTTTGACAATTATAACCTGAAAATTTAAGCCCGCGGGCTGCAAGATCCCATGTTTGAGGCATTGGTCTGTATTGAGAAAATAATGTATGTTGTTTTACAATTTCAGTTGTATCTCTTTTTGAAATAGCAAAATTAATTGAAGTCTTAAATATGTCATAATTTCTTGGACGCAGATAGAATGCCTGCTTTATATAAATATAAGCACTGTCAATATTGCCTTTATGCTTAGATATAACTTGTTTGTAAAACTCAATACGTCCGGCATAGCCATTAATTTTACTTGCTTTTGAAAAACATTTTAAAGCTTTATCATATTGTTTTTCACGAACATAATAAATTCCGGCATATTCATAAAATGACTCTGAACTGCTAAAAGTATTTGGATACGCAGGCATTTTATTTACTACCTGATCTCCTGTAAGAAATCCTTTTAGGTTCACATTTATATTGTCACGGGCAATTAAGTACTCTAAATTTGATGCTTTATAAATTATAAAAGCAGAATAGCTCGTTAGTATTGATACAACAATTATAATTGGAGCTATAATTTTTAGTGAAAATATTTCATTTGGTAATGCTATTTGATTTGTTTCGGAATTAGTTAAGGTCAAGGCTAAAATTAAACTCAAAAATATTGCCATCGTAGGTCTGTACATTGGGAAATTAAAGAATGAATCTATTCCGTATACAATTAAAAGCAATAAGGCTAACAGAGCAATTGTTTGGGATTCTTTGTTTTTTGGTTTTAGAATTCTTTTTAGATTTATAATAAAGACACCAATAAATATTGAAAGATAAATTAAGCCGTTTATTATTCCTGTTTCGGCTAAAATTTCAATAAAATCATTATGCGCGTGTAAAGAAACCGTCGAATCGTTTGAAGTTGTTCTTTCGTAAGGAATTGATTCAACTTGGTAATTCCCTAAACCAATTCCCATAATTGGATTATTTTTACTGATTTGGATTGCATTTTTCCAAAATATTAATCTAGCTTTTGAAGATTCATCTTTTGTATTTATCTGGCTTACTCTATTTTCTAAGGAAACATATCTCCCTTTATGCTTTGATTTTTGAAATATTGAGTTTGCAAATAATATTGCAGTTAATATCGGAATTATTAAGAATAAAATTTTAGAAACCGTTGTTCTTTTAAATGAGAATTCTTTTAGGAGATAAATAATATAAATTAAATAGATCAGAAATAAGTTAATAAGCGGTGTTCTGGCTCCCGTTAAGAAAATAACTGAAGTGACCGAAAATAAGATAAAAACTAAAAACCACTTTTTGTATGTAGTAAAATGAGTTATGCCCAGCAATAAAAAAGGAACTTTAATAGTTAGACTGGCCGCCAAAATATTTATATTTCCTGTATTTCCTTTTATCCCACTTAATAAATCCATAATTGAAGCATGACGCGGAATAATAATAAAATGGCAAAGCTGTTGCCAGGATTGAATTAACGCACTAATGCTTACAATGAATATAATTTTATAAAGGAGATCTAATTTATTTTTTAAAAGAATAGAAAGGTTTATAAATAAGCAGAATACAATTACTATTTCTGTAAATTTTGTAAACACTAATGAGGTGTTTTTTGCAACAAAATAAGATATAGCACAAAAGAAAAGGAAGGCTAAATACAATTTAAAAATATAACTTCTCTTAAAAGTGGGCCAAATATCTGCAGCAATCAAAGAAGGATTATAGTAAAAATAAACAGTAATAATTACGTTAATTACTGAAAGGTATAAAAACTGTGGATTAATGATTTCTACACTTTTAAAATATGGCAAAAAGTCAATTATTAATAACGAAGAGATAAAAAGGAGAACTATAAAATTAGGAATAGAATATTTTCCTTTTACTTCACTTATAATACTATCAATTTATTGAGTATTCATACGTTTTCATTTTTTTGCAAAATTACGTAAAAATTAAAGTAAAATCCTACTTTCAAAACAAAGAATATTTTTAAGAGGTTTAAAGATATCAAAAAATATCATACGATTTCGTAAATAATATTCAAAACAGTCTATATCTTTGTACAAAAACTAAACTTAATGGAAAAAATATTCGATAACACTCAGGTTGCTTTTTCACTTAAAAGTGATACAGAACTTGACAGGGCTTATTTTCTTTTTAAAATGATTGATAGTGAGCCTTTAGTACGTATTGGAACTGCTGTTACAAATTTTGCAATCAAAGCACATCTTCCGGTTGAAGGATTGATTCGTGCAACGGTTTTTGATCATTTTTGCGGCGGAGTAAATGAAGATGACTGTTTAACCGTAGTAGATAAAATGTTTACCAAAGGCGTTTCATCTGTATTAGATTATTCAGTTGAAGGAAAAGAAGAAGAAGCACAGTTTGATGCTGCTTTAGAAATGACCTTAAAAACTATTGAATTTGCAAAAGAACGTTTAGCGATCCCGTTTGCAGTATTTAAGCCAACAGGTTTAGGCCGTTTTGAATTGTATGAGAAATTAGGAGAAAAACAAACTTTAAGTCCAGCAGAACAAGAAGAATGGAATAGAGTTGTAAATCGTTTTGATCAGGTTTGTAGTGAAGCCCACAAAAAAGACGTAGCATTATTAATTGACGGTGAAGAAAGCTGGATGCAGGATGCTGCCGACGAATTAGTTACTGATATGATGCGTAAATACAATAAAGAAAAAGCTATTGTATTTAACACTTTACAAATGTACCGTTGGGATCGTTTGGATTATTTGAAAAAATTGCATGAAGTTGCTAAGGCCGAAGGTTTCTTTATTGGAATGAAATTGGTTCGAGGCGCTTACATGGAAAAAGAAAACAAGAGAGCTGAAGAAAAAGGATATGTTTCGCCAATTTGCGTTTCTAAAGAGGCAACAGATATTAATTATGACGCTGCTGTTCACTATATGTTAGAGCATTTAGAAACAATGGCGATTTTTGCAGGAACTCATAACGAATTGAGTTCATACAAATTAATGGAAATGATGGTTGAAAAAGAAATTGCCAAAAACGACAAAAGAATCTGGTTTGGTCAATTATATGGTATGAGCGATAATATTAGCTACAACTTAGCTGAAAACGGTTATAATGTAGCAAAATATCTTCCGTTTGGGCCTGTAAAAGATGTTATGCCGTACTTAATTCGCCGTGCCGAAGAAAATACTTCGGTTGCTGGGCAAACAAGCCGCGAATTATCTATGATTAAAGCTGAACGTAAACGTAGAAAAGGGAAATAATAGTTTCCAGTCTCGGTTTACAGTTTACACATAAAAAAGCTCCAATTTTAATTGGGGCTTTTTTGTTATTTCAATTCTTTATCAAACTGGACTAAAGTCCAGCCCTACAATATGGATCGAGCCAGAGGCTCTTTTTATAGTTCCAAAGGAACAAATTATGTTGTAGAGTTGGGCTTTAGTCCAGTTTAACTAAATATGGATCGAGACAAAGGCTCTTAAGTAGTTCCGAAGGAACAAATTATATTGTAGAGCTGGACTTTA